>JAITMI010000334.1 GCA_031277435.1 Pseudomonadales bacterium | reverse complement strand
AAAAAACGCCTCGTGGAACACCTTATCGAGAAAAAGAACAAAGTCGATACGGCGCTTGAGCCCATCGTGAAACAAGTGAACGATGCCAAAGCCAAGATAAGCCGCGCGCAAAATGACCGTAAGCGGGCCCAGACGCTGGAGCGCAATTTGTCGAACGCGGGCAACTCTTACGAGCGCGCCATGGCGCACCAAGCCTGTGAAAATGAATTTGACACAGGCAGCCCAAGCAAGGTTATCTCAATCAAAGAAGCTGAAATTCGCCGCCTGGAACGCGATCTCGAAAAAATGGAAAAGCGCGCCAAGGACATCGTCACCAGAGCGGCGCGTGACGTAAAACAACTGGTTATCGACGGCAACAATCTTTGCTATGAAGGCGATAAATTCATCGGGCTCGATGCTTTGAAGGCGCTAGTGCCGGCGCTGGCGGATTTATACAAGATACAGATAGTGTTTGATGCCTCCATAAGGCGCCTGCTGCACAGCGGCGACGCCGAAGTTCGTGACGCATTTGGTAATGCCGCGCAAACGCATATCGTGGCGACCAAAGTCAAAGCGGATGAAACGGTGCTGGATCTAGCCGGCGCAACCAAGACGGCGTTCGTAGTCAGCAATGACCGCTTCGCGGAATTTCAGGAAAAACCCACAGTCAGCGATGACCGATTCATACGCCACGAGATAGTCGGCGGGCGAATTTTTATTCACGATTTAGGCATATCAGAGACCTATAGAACCTGATGGTTACATCTAAAGCTTAGGCGAACCTAAAAAATAGATCGCTTTGACGGCCCGC
This sequence comes from Pseudomonadales bacterium, assembly GCA_031277435.1. Classification (GTDB taxonomy): domain Bacteria; phylum Pseudomonadota; class Gammaproteobacteria; order Pseudomonadales; family Pseudohongiellaceae; genus CAILUG01. The sequence goes on along the minus strand of JAITMI010000334.1, from coordinate 8,550 downwards.
TACGCGCCTGAGGATTGCGCAAATCGCCTCTCTGATATACAGTCAGCCAGTGTATATCTACCATCGAGATCGCCATGCAAGTCGCTAAATGGGGCAATAGTCTGGCCGTCCGGCTGCCCGCGTCTGTTGTAGAAGTGCTTGGGTTAAATGAAGGCGACGACATTGAGATCGTCGTCGATGGCCCGCGCACCTTCGCGGTGCGGAAAAAACCTGGAACCGCCGATCTATTGCAGCGATTGCGCTCTTTCCGGGGTAAATTGCCGCCCGATTTCCGTTTCAGCCGCGAAGACGCTAACGAACGCTAATGGCTGGCCAGACGGCATTTTTAGATAGCAACTTGCTGCTCTATCTGCTGTCATCGGATGTATCAAAAGCCGATGGCGTTGAGGCGCTATTGCTGACTAAGCCTGTAATCAGCGTTCAGGTGCTTAACGAAGTTACGAATGTTTGCCGGAAGAAGCTCGCTATGCCGTGGAAGGAAATCGGCCTATTTTTGGCAACGCTGCGTAGTTTTTGTCGAGTTGTTCCTGTAACCGAAGCAATACACGATCAAGCCAGGTTCATCGCGGAGCGTTACCGCCTTTCATTTTATGACGCTTGCGTTGTTTCGGCGGCGATGGTGGCGGGCTGCCAGATTCTGTTTACGGAAGATATGCACGATGGGTTGATTATTGAAGGAAATCTGAGAATAAAAAATCCGTTCGCGCCATGAAGTGGCGCTATGTGAATAATTGTGAAGTGGCTTTTCTCTTAAGCCTAACCTAGTGGTATTAAACCTGCCCCCATCCCAACCTTCCCCCGTAAACGGGGGAAGGGGTAGCGCATGGGAGCGGCATGGGTTCCTATAAATGAACTCCAGCCCTACTTCGCCACCGGCATCGCGAATTCCGCGCCTTTGGCGATGCTGGCGGGCCAGCGCTGCATGACGCTTTTTTGTTTGGTGTAAAAACGCACGCCTTCTTCGCCGTAGACGTGCATGTCGCCGAACAGGGAGCGTTTCCAGCCGCCGAAACCCTGCCAGGCCATTGGCACCGGGATTGGTACGTTGATACCGACCATGCCGGTTTGCACGCGGCGGGCGAATTCGCGCGCGATGTTGCCGTCGCTGGTGTAGCAGGCAACGCCGTTGCCATATTCATGCGCGTTGACGAGTTGCAGCGCGGCGGCGAAATCGGGCACGCGGACGCAGCAAAGTACCGGGCCGAAAATTTCCTCGCGGTAGATGCTCATCTCGGGCCTTACGTGGTCGAACAAGCTGGCGCCGGTGAAAAAACCTTGTTCGTAGCCCTTGACCTTGAGGCCGCGGCCATCGGCCACCAGCGTGGCGCCTTCGCTCACTCCGCGCGCGATGTAGTCTTCAATGCGCTGTAGCGCGGCGCGCGTCACGATGGGGCCCATCTCGGCGTCGGCGTGCATCGGTTCGCGCACGATGAGATTTTTCGCGCGTTCAGCGAGTTTTGGAATCAATTTGTCAGCAACCTCGCCCACCAATACGCCCACGCTGATCGCCATGCAGCGTTCGCCGGCGGAGCCGTAAGCGGCGCCGATCAGCGCATCGGCGGCTTGTTCGAGGTTGGCGTCCGGCATCACCACCAGATGATTTTTAGCGCCGCCCAAGGCCTGCACGCGCTTGCCCTGGCGCACGGCGTTTTCGTAGATGTATTGCGCGATCGGCGTCGAGCCGACGAAACTCAGCGCAGCCACATCCGCATGGTGCAACAGCGCATCGACCACCAGCTTGTCGCCCTGCACCACGTTGAACACGCCGGGCGGAAAGCCGGCCTCGCTCATCAATTCGGCCATGCGAATCGAGGCCGAGGGGTCGCGCTCCGAGGGTTTCAACACGAAACTGTTGCCGCAGGCCACCGCCACCGGGAACATCCAGCAGGGCACCATGCAGGGGAAATTGAACGGCGTGATGCCAGCCACCACGCCCAAGGGCTGGCGCAGCGTCCAGTTGTCGATGCCGGTGGAGACTTGGTCGCTGTAATCGCCTTTCAATAATTGTGGAATGCCGCAGGCGAATTCGATGACATCCATGCCGCGCGTCACTTCGCCTTGCGCGTCGCTGAATACTTTGCCGTGTTCGGCGCTGATCATCGCCGCGAGCTCGTCGCGATGTTGACGCATCAGTTCCAAAAAACGCAGCAAGTGCCGCGCGCGGCGGATCGGCGGCGTGTCGGCCCAGGCGGGAAAGGCGGCGCGCGCGGCGGCTACGGCGCGGTCAAGGTCGGCGGCGTTGCCGAGTTGCACCTGGCGCGCCACTTCGCCAGTGGCGGGGTTGTACACCGCTTGCTCGCGGCCACTGGTGGCGGCCTGATGTTTACCGTCGATGTAATGGCCAATGCTGGCGGCGGCGCTGTAGCCGGTCATGGCGGCGTTCTCCAAGTTGAGAAAAAGTTGCCAATTATCACTGCCCGCCCGCCATAGAGCCATCAAATATGGAGGCGTCAAATATAAAGCCATCAAATGATGGAGTGCCTTGGCGATAGTCAGTAGGATAGGCGCTCTTGTCTTGCGCGCATCCAGTTTGCTCAAATCAATTACAACGCCGATCAATTACAACATCGACCAATTACAGCATCGACCAATTCGAATACAACACGGATACCACCACAATGACCAGCCACAGCATCGACTTGCAAGCCTTTATCAATGAGCGCCGTTTATCGCGGTTACAGTGGCTGATTATCGTGCTGTGTTTTCTGATCCTCGCCATCGACGGTTTCGACACCGCCGCCATCGGTTTCATCGCGCCCGCGCTCACCCTGGAGTGGGGCATTGAACGGCCCGCCATCGCGCCCGTGCTGACGGCGGCGCTGGTGGGCCTGGCTTTCGGCGCGCTCGCGGCGGGGCCCATCGCGGATCGCATTGGCCGCAAGCCGGTGCTGGTGACCTCAGTGGTGCTGTTCGGCCTCGGCAGTCTGGCCTCGGCGCTGACTAATGATCTCTTCTCACTGACGATAGTGCGATTTTTGACCGGTCTTGGCCTTGGCGCCGCCATGCCGAACGCCACCACCTTGACCGCGGAATACGTGCCCGATCAGCGCCGCGCCTTTTTGGTTACCTTGATGTTTTGCGGCTACACGCTGGGTTCCGCGCTCGGCGGTTTCGTCGCGGCGTGGCTGATTCCGGCCTATGGCTGGCGCAGCGTGCTCTTGCTGGGCGGGGCGATGCCCTTGGTGTTGGCGCTACTTTTAGCGCTTTTTTTGCCGGAATCCGCCAAATTTTTGATCAGCAAAGGCCGGCCAGTAGCGCGAATACGCCGCATTCTGGAACGCATGAGAGCCGGGCCAAACGTGCTGAACGCCAGCGCCTTCACCATTCCCGATTCCATCGCCGATCGCGCGGCGCGCCCCGTCAGCGCCATTTTGGCGCCGGCGCTGCTGCGGGGCACTTTGTTGTTGTGGACCACGTATTTCTTCGGCCTCACCATCGTATTTTTGCTGACGAGCTGGATGCCCACCTTGCTCAACCAAGCCGGCTACAGCATTTCCCGCGCCGCCGTGGTGACCGCGGGATTTCAGGGCGGCGGCACCATCGGCGCCATTTTGGTGGGCCAGGCGATGGACCGCATGCGCCCTTCGCGGGCCTTGGCGATTTCGTATTTTCTGGCGGCAATTTTCGTATTTTTAATTGGCCGCAGCGCCGAGATGGTGACGTTTTTGACCGTTACCGTGATTGGCGCCGGCTTTTTCACCAGCGGCGCGCAAACGCCGCTCAACGCCTTCGCCGCGCAGTTTTATCCCACCGAACTGCGCGCCACCGGCGTCAGTTGGATGCTGGGCGTTGGCCGCTGCGGCGCCATCCTCGGCACCTTCATTGGCGGGCCGCTGTTGGCCGCTGGCTGGGGATTTCCGGCGATTTTCGGCTTGCTGGCGGTGTCGGGGCTGATCGCCTCGCTGGCGATCATGTTGGTGGGGCTTATTTATTCACGTTGAAGGCTACGGGAGTTGCCAATGAATATCGAAAAACCAGAGGACGTTACCGCCGCCGTGCTGGCGGTGATGCAGCGCACCCATGATCCTCGCTTACGCGAAATCATGCTTTCACTGATCAAACACCTGCACGGCTTCATCACCGAAGTGGGCCTCACCGAAGCGGAATTCCGCCTCGCCACCGACCTCATCAACGAGCTGGGCCAGCGCTCCAACGACTCGCATAACGAAACCGTGCTGATGGCCGGCTCGCTGGGCGTCTCCGCGCTGGTATGCTTGCTCAATAATGGCGATAAAGGCGCGCGCGAAACCTCGCACAATTTGCTTGGCCCCTTCTGGCGTTTGCATTCGCCGCGCATGGAAAACGGCGCGTCGATCGTGCGATCTGATACGCCTGGTCCAAAAATGTTCACCGAGTTCACCGTGGTCGATCCTGAGGGCCAGCCGGTAGCCGACGCCGAAGTGGACATCTGGCACGCCTCGCCGGTGGGCTATTACGAAAACCAGGACCCGGAACAAGCGCACATGAACTTGCGCGGCAAATTCATCACCGACGCGCAAGGGCGCGTCAGCTTCTGGTCGGTGCGGCCCAAAGGTTATCCGATCCCCACCGACGGCGTGGTGGGCCGCTTGCTCGACGCCCAGAGCCGCCACCCCTACCGCCCGGCGCACGTACACGCGCTGGTGTTCAAACCCGGCTTTAAGACACTGATCAGTCAAATTTATCTGGCGGGCGATCCGCACATGGATACCGACGTGCAATTCGGCGTCACCCGCGCGCTGACCGCGCACCTGGGCGAACATCACGAACCGCCGCCGGGCTCGCCGGAGGCAACGCTGCCTTGGTATTCGCTCAAGCACGTACTGCATATCGAGCCTGGCGAAGCGAAACTGCCGCGTCCGCCGATCCGCTGATTTATTTATTGACTATCCGGTTTAATTACCCACTTTATCGAGACCGCCCGCATGATTTCCGATGATGACCGCCACCGCGCCGCCCAGGCGCTGTTCCAAGCCGAACGTGAACGCCAGCCCATTCCACAACTGAGCACTACCTGGCCACAAATGGAACTGGAGGACGCTTACGCCATTCAGCGGCTGGTGGCTGAAATGAAACTGGCCGAAGGTTCGCGCCACATCGGCCACAAAATTGGCCTGACTTCGCGCGCCATGCAGATGGCCTCCAATTTCACCGAGCCGGATTACGGCCACCTGATGGACGACATGATCTACGCCGATGGCGCCGCGATCCCCGCCGCGCGCTTCATGAAGCCGCGTCTGGAAGTCGAACTGGCCTTCGTACTGAGCGCCGATCTGCAAGGCCCCGGCGTGCAAATTTACGACGTACTGCGCGCCACCGAGTTCGTACAGCCGGCGCTGGAATTGATCGATTACCGCACTCATGTGCCACGGCAAATCGCCGATACCATCGCCGACAACGCCGCCTCCGGCGCGCTGGTGCTCGGCGGGCGCACGGTGCGGCCTTTCGACGTTGATCTGCGCTGGGTGGGCGCTACGCTGTCGAAAAACGGCGTGATCGAGGAATCCGGCGTATCGGCGGCGGTGATGGGGCATCCCGCGGCGGGCATTGCCTGGCTCGCCAACAAACTGGCGGCGGTGGGCGGGCGGCTGCTCAAGGGGCAGCTTTTGCTCAGCGGCTCATTCACCCGCCCGGTGTCCGTGGCGCCGGGCGATGTCATCTTCACCGATTATGGACCGCTCGGCGCCATTGGCGTGTCGATTAGTTGAGGAACGCTCGTGCAATTACCGCGTAATCACTTTAAGCAGGCGCTGCGCGAAGGCCGCGCGCAAATCGGCCTCTGGTGCACTCTCTCCAGCGCCTATGCCGCCGAAGCGCTGGCGGGCGCTGGCTTCGATTGGCTACTGATCGATACGGAACATTCTCCCAACGACGTACTGACGGTATTGCCGCAGTTGCAAGCGCTGGCCGCTTACCCCGTCTCCCCCGTGGTGCGCCCCGCCAGCAACGACGCCGTGCTGATCAAACGCTATCTGGATATTGGCGCGCAAACGCTATTGATTCCCTACGTGCAAAACGCCGCCGAAGCGCAAGCGGCGGTAGCGGCGCTGCGTTACCCGCCGCACGGCATCCGCGGCGTTTCCGCCTTGACCCGCGCCACGGGTTTTGGACGAGTGGTCAATTACGGCGCGCGCGCCGAATCTGAACTGTGTCTATTGGTACAAGTCGAAACCGCCGCCGCGCTCGACCAACTGGAAGCCATCGCCGCCACCGAAGGCATCGACGGCGTATTCATCGGCCCGGCGGATCTCGCCGCCAGCCTCGGCTACATCGGCCAACCTAATCACCCCGCCGTCATCGCCGCCGTCGAAGACGCGCTGGGGCGGCTCAGCCAACTCGGCAAACCCGCCGGCATTCTCACCACCGACCCCACCTTCGCTCGCCGCTGCCTCGCCTTGGGCGCGCTCTTCACTGCGGTCGGCGTCGATGCGGCGCTCTTGGTAAAAGCCGCCGACGCGCTGGCGCGGGATTTCAAGCCCACGCATGAATAAAATACGTGGCTATTAACTATCATCTGAAGGAAGCGACTATATGCGCTGTTTTAATCATCCAGAAAACGAAGCTATCGGCATCTGTAAATCCTGCCACCGAGGCTTGTGCGCGAACTGCGCAACGGATTTGGGGCATGGCCTTGCATGTAAAGGCAAACATGAGAGCGAGGTAAACACCTTGCATACGCTCATCGGACAAAATGAGAAAATTTACGCGGCAATGCCAAAAGCCAGAAATGCCGGGCCTTTATTTTTAGGTTTCATGGGAACCGTGTTCGCCGGCTATGGTTTATTCTATGGGCAAGGCGTCATGGATTTGCCCGTAATACTGGGCGCCGGCTTTATCGCCTTCGCCATTTATACTTACTTCTACAACAAAAAAGCCTATGCCCCCAGGCGCGAGTAGCGTGGGTTGAGCGGCGCGAAGCCCAACTTCAGCATCAAACACATAGCGTTGAATCCCAACATCAGGCATAACAAGTATCCATGAACGGCAACACGGTAATCGCTCTCAGTAAAACTAAAATTCTGCTCTTGATCGCGGGCGCTCTCGGCTTTGTGCTGTTAGGCTACTGGATGGTCCAGCTTGGCCCCGCGGAAGCCGGGCCACAGCCTTGGTTCAGCAGCCTGTCGCTTGTGCATGGCATTGGCATGATAAGCATTATCTTTTTCGGCGCTTGCTTCGGCGCCGCCCTCAAAAAGCTCATCGACAAAACGCCGGGCCTGGTTTTGGACTCATCGGGTCTGCACGATAACTCCAGCGGCATTTCCGCCGGGTTTGTTCCGTGGAGCGATATTACCGGCTTTGGTGTTTGGGAACTGGACGGTCAACAAATACTGGTGGTCAAAGTGCTGGACCCGCAAAAATACATCGCCAGAGGCGGCCTCATTGGCAGACAGCTCAAACGCGCGAACCTCAAACTTACCGGAAGCTCGGTCACGATTTCGGCCACTGCTCTCAAAATCGATTTTGCTGAGCTATCTTCACTCTGCGAGGCGTATCTCTTGAAGTATGGCGCGGTTTAGCTTGAATGCTTATGCCGCGCCGCCGCCAGTTCGATTACTTCGTCGGTAATTTCATCCTGACGCACTTGATGCGCCAAACGGTCGAGGCTTTTGAGTTGGCCTTCGATGTGCATTTTGGCGGCGACCATCGCTTGCACGCGGGCTTGGTTTTCGGCCACGTAGGCTTCCATTGCCGCTTCGCAGACTTGGGCGAACACGTATTCTTCCGCCAGGCGCGCGACTAATAACGGCGCTGGCAGGGTGCGTAGCGGCGGGTCGCTTTTTGGACCTGTAAGTTGAAAACGTGAACGGTCGAGCGGCAACAGGGGGCGCTCGGTAATGGCGGCGCCGTGTTCGGCGTGCCAGATGGGCACGATCATGTTGACCTCCGCCGAGCCGGAGGCGGTGATGTGCGCGTACAGCGCATCGACCAGCGTGCTTGCCATTGCCGCTACCGAGGCGGGGCGGTCGGGCATGTTGGTGAGCCAGTCGAGCGTAAGGCCGCGTTGACGCGCGAGCGCGGCGCTACGGGCACCAGCCATCATCACGTAGGACTGGGCCATGCGCGCGGTGGCGGCATCGAGCACTTGATCGGCGAAGGCGCCGGCGAAACCTTGTTGCGCGCCGAATACCAGCAAGGTTGGCTTGGCGGCTGCTGGGCGCGGCGCTGTTTCTGATTGTTCAGTTAATAATCTTGCCAGGGCCTTGCCAGAGACCTCGGCATAGGCGCGGATGGCCGGTAATAGCACGCGGCCTTTTTGCGCGCGCGCGCCAGCGAGGCCGCGCATCGCGCCCACCACCGCGCTGATCTGCTGCACGGATTGGATGTGCGCCGAGACATCGGCGAGCCGTGCGCTCATGCCGCGCGGCTCGCCGCCAGGGACTGCATCGCCGTCAATAGCGTGGCGCGATCGGCGTCGCTCAACTGGCCTGTTGCATCGATCCGCGCGCGGACCTCGCTGGCTTGCGCGTCGAGCCAATCCGCCACTCTGGCGCGGATTTGGGTTACTCGTTCCACATCTAGCGCATCGAACAAACCCTCGTTCAAGGCCAGCGCCAGCGCCACTTGATCCGA
>JAITMI010000258.1 GCA_031277435.1 Pseudomonadales bacterium | reverse complement strand
CAATAACTGTACGCCGGCAAAGTCAGGGTCGAGCGGCGCGGGGGGCAGCGGCGCGCCGGTGAAATGCTCGCGCAGCGCCGCCACCTGGTGCTGAGGAACGCTCATGGCGGGCAAGGGCGCATCACTGAGCCAAAGGTCCGCGTGTTCATCAAGCCCTACCCGCCGCGCCTGCTGTAAATCGCCCGGCAGCGCCGCTACCACGCCAGCGCGCCAGCAGGCGAACAAGGCGCCGGCCAATTCAGCGGCATCACTGAACCACAAGACGGCGCGGCGCGTCCCCGCGCCATGCAGAAAAGCCGCCAGCGTCAGGCTTTGTTGCAGCCATTGGGAATGCGTCAACGCGGGCGCGTGAGCGATCAGGCGCTGAGGGTCCGCCGCGCGCAAAAGATTGCATGGGTCAATCCAGGCCATGCGCCTTACCTCGCCTGCCCGGCGACTGGACGCACACGGCGAAGGGATGAAGCGCTCTCACAACGCCCAGGACAAGGCCCAGCATGGCATGCATCCGCATCGGATGTTTTACGCCTGTTGCTTGTGCCACACGGCGTCCACCACGTCATCGATGGTGCGCACGTTGCGAAAATCGTTGGCACTGAGCTTGCGGCCCGTGGTACGGCGAATGTGATCGAGCAGATCGACGGCGTCGATACTGTCGATTTCGAGGTCCGAATATAAATTGGCCGCTGGCGTCACGCGCTCGGGCTCGATCTCGAAGAGTTCAACTAGTGCGGCGCGCAAGGCGTCGTAGATTTCCTGTCTGGTTTGCATAAGGTTCCTCGTCAGGCAGGACGCGCCGCGGCGGCCACGAATTCGGCCAAGTTCGCCACGTTGGCGAAATGTTGCGACATGTTGCGCGTCTCGGGGTCCATGACCAGGCCATAGCGTTTTTGCAAGGCCAGCCCCAATTCCAGCGCATCGACGGAATCCAGCCCCAGCCCTTCGCCGAACAAGGCGGTTTCGCGGTCAATATCCTCGGGCGCGATGTCCTCCAGCCCCAGGGCCTCGATGATCAAGACCTTGATCTCTTGCTCAAGTGCACTCATTCCGCGTCAATCCCCTCAAAAAATAGTCATGTAAAAAATCGTTCATTTTGCGGCTTGCGAGCGGCGGCGGATAGTGGTCCCGCCACTGTGCGGGATCTATGTCGTCCCCCACCTCGATGACGTAGCGCAAGCGGCGCCGCGGTATGCGGTACCACGCATCGCCCTTGGATAAGCCGCGCGCATTGGTGCGAATCAACACCGGCGTCACCATGGCCGCGCCACGCAAGGCGATAGCGCTGGCGCCGCGGTGAAAGCTGGGCATGGCGCCCACCGCCGTGCGCGTCCCCTCTGGAAAAATAATCAGCGGCTCGCCCTGGCGCAGTACCTCCGCCGCCCGTTCCAGCATGTCCATCCCTTCGTCATTGGTGATGTACCCAGCGGCGCGAATCGGCCCGCGCATGAACGGGCTGACGCTAAGCCCATGCCTGACGATGCAATTTGGATAGCCGCCGCTATACCCCACCACCAGCACTACATCAAGCAGCGTTGGGTGATTCACGAAGATCAACTGACCGGCGCGCCCCAGCTTTTCCACGCCTTTGAACTCCAGATCCATCACCCGCATGACCACCAGCAGTTTCACGAAAAACCTGAAGGCCCGCTTGATGGTCGAACGCGCCCGGCGCTGGCGCTCTTGTGCGTCGCCGGGCAAGAGGCTTTGCAGCGGAAACACCAGCAGCCTTAACACCAGGCCGCCCACGCCAAAAATCACGAAGGCCAGCCCGGTCGCGCACAAGCGCCATAACCAGGCATCCCGCCGCGCGCCATTTAAGGATTCAGCGCCCATGTCCACTCACGGCCAGCCGCCTGATGACGCCACGAGCTCGCGCCCGACAGCAAGTGGCGCAGCCACTGTAACGCGCCCGGCAACAAAGGCGCAGCCGCCGCCTCACCGCCGGGCGCCAGGGACAGCGAACACGCCGTTCCCGCTTTAAGACGCACGGCCAGGGCATGGGAAAACGGCACATCGTCGACCCACGGACAATAAGCCAAAGGCGGACGCTCCTCGACCGCGACCACCAGCACTTCGTCCCGCCCTTGCGCCAGCAACATGCCAGCCTCTAAAAACGCATGTTCGAGGCCGTCCCCTTCAGCCGAAATAGCCACGGACTCGGTCATTTCATGGCGAATGATCGACCACTGGCCAGCAACGGCGTTGTGCACGGAAAGCCCGAACGAGGTCGGCGACAAGGGTTCACCGCGCGCCAAGGCGAGCAGCAATTCGAAGTCCCGCGCGGTTTCTCCATAGCGTGAGGCATAAACTAGCGGCATCGCTGACCGCCCTTGTGCCAAAGGCCAGGCGCAATCGAATACCATACGCGCCATCATGTTCAACCTGCGGCGCTGCATGGCCGGCAAGAATGCCAGGGGTGGCACGGAGTCTTCCGCCATCGAAGGGCAAAACGGCGCCTGCGCCCACTCCCGCCATTCAAGTTCGTCATGAATGCCCGCGGCCCATGCGCGCCAGCCTTCGATCGCAAAAGTAAACATTCTGGAATTGTAGCAGTCCCGCGATTATTTTTTCAAAATGAGTCACGACTATTTCACTAAGGCCATCCACTTGTGGTGGGCCAGCCCCAGCGCGGCGGCGGCCTACTCGGCCCAGGCGCTGTCCCCCGCCGACCGCCCGCGCGCCCAGCGTCCGCGCGGCGCCAAGGCCGAACTGGATTGGCGGGTCAGCCGGGCGCTCTTGGCCAGGGCGGCGCCCGGCGCTTGTTCGCTATCGCTCAGTCACAGCGCTGGCCATGCCCTGTGCGGGCAAACCGGGCCTGGCATCCGCCTGGGAGTCGATCTGGAGCGGCTGCAAGCGCGCGATGTCACCAAGCTGGCGGCCTGGGTTTGTGATGCCGGCGAGCGCGAGGCGCTGGCCAGGCTCAGCCACGCCCCAGAGCGGCAACTGGAGTTTTTCTATGTGCTGTGGACCTTGAAGGAGGCGTTCATCAAGGCCGCCGGCCTCGATTTCCCCGCTGACATGCGCGGCGCCGGCCTCAGCCTGGCGGAGAACCGCGAACCCGCCTTGAGGCCCCCCGCCGGCAAGTGGCATGCGCGCGTGTTCTGGCTGGCTCCCCACTGGATGGCGGCGGCGGTTTGGAGCGGCGGCGAAACTACCCAGACCGCCAGCGTCATCTGGCATCCCGGCCCGGCATCGCCATTGCCGGACTACCGTTTGCTGGGGAGCTGGGATTGTGCATGAGGCGCTGCCTCTACGCATTTCTGAGCGCCTTCAAGCCCACGCCTCCCACCAGGGTGGTCAGAATCGCCATCGAAATAAGCGCCACGTAAGTTGTTTCATCCACCAGCGCGGCCTGAAACGCCGCGGTCGCCATGATGATGCCGACCGCGCCTCGCACATTCATGCCAAAACCGATGAAAATCGACTTGCGCGGCGTCAACCCGCAAAACCTGGCGCCGATGAAGGCGCCGCCCATTTTCCCTACGATCGCGATCAGCGTTAACAGCAAGACCAGCTTCCAATCGAAGAAGCGCGCGAAGTTCAACTGCAAGCCTACCGCGATGAAATAAATCGGCGAAAAAAACGCGGAAACGGTGGCATTGATGGCGGCTTTCGCCTCCACCTTTAACGTGGACAACAGCAAACCCGCCAAAAATGCGCCAAAACCCGCGTGAAATCCCATATACGCGAGCAGCGCCGCGAACAGGAACGCACATGCCAGCATGAGGCCAAGCAGCGAATTGTCAGCCTCATGTTGCGACTCAAGCCGCGGCCCAACCCAGGCCATCAACCTAGGCCCCAGCGCCACGCAGCAAGCCACCATTACGGCCACGCTGGCGGCGATGCGCAAAGGACTGCTCATGGACGCGGCATGGCTGGAAGAAATTGCCGTAAATAGCGTCCACCCCAGCAAATCATCTATCACCGCCGCGCCAATGATGACCGCTCCCAAATGAGACTGTAGCAGCCGCAAATCCGCCAGCAACCTGGCGATGACCGGCAACGCGGTAATCGACAAGATGGCGCCAATCAGCATCGCTTGCTTGAACTCCCCCACCGCCGCCGCGCCCGGCCATAAAGACGGAAACCATTTCACCGCCGCCACGCCCAATAAAAACGGCACCGCAAAACCCAGCAAGCTCACGCTGATTACCGTCCTGCGCTGAATGATTATCTGCCGTAGATTTATCTCCATGCCCACGATGAACAGCAGCAAGATACCGCCCACCTGTACCATGCCGTCAAACGCCTGCGCCGCCGCCTCCGGCAACACCAAAGGGCTCGGCGCTGAAAACAAGCCCAGCCAGGTAGGCCCCAACGCGATACCGCCAAGCAGTTCAATTAGAACGAGAGGTATGCCCGTAAATTTCGCCAGATATCTGGCGCTTGCCGCGACACACAGGATGAGACAAAGGCAAGAGACATATAAAAAAACATCGTGGTCCGTCATTAAGTTATGGCGCCTGGAGTAAAGAAAACGCCCATTTTCGCCGCCCCCAGGCAAATAAAGGTAGCCCCCGTGGTAAAAGAGTGAATACAGCCGCCGCCATAGCCATCAAGCAAGGCAGCGGATTGGGTGATTTCCCGCCGTATGCAATACTTACGCACTGCCCGCGCAATACCCACATTCATGCACTCATCCCCCCGTTTGGAGAAACTCGTGTCAAAACAAAGAATCGCCGTGGTTGGTTACGGCAACATCGGGAAATACGCCGTCGAGGCGATTGAAGCCAGCCCGGATTTCGAACTGGCCGGCGTCATCCGCCGCGACGCCGGCGCCAGCAAACCGCGCGAACTGGGCCACATCCCCGTTGCCGCCGATGTATCAGCCCTGGGCAAGGTCGATGCGGTGTTACTGTGCACCCCCACCCGCAGCGTGCTCGAACAAGCCAAGCACTACCTCGCGCTCGGCATCAACACCGTGGACAGCTACGACATCCATACCTCGTTTCTGCAACTGCGCAAAGAATTGCTGCCCATCGCCCAGGCCAACAAAGCCGTCTCGATCATCTCCGCCGGCTGGGACCCTGGCAGCGATTCGGTGATCCGCACCTTGCTCGAAGCCTGCGCGCCCAAGGGCATCACCTACACCAACTTCGGCCCCGGCATGAGCATGGGCCACAGCGTCGCCGCCAAGGGCATCCCCGGCGTCGCCAACGCGCTGTCGATGACCATACCGCTCGGCACCGGCATCCACCGCCGCGTGGTTTACGTGCAGCTTGAAGCCGGCGCCGATATCGAAACCGTCAGTCAAAAAATCAAGACCGATGCTTATTTCAGCCACGATGAAACCCACGTCATCGCCGTGCCAGACATCGACGCCATCATGGACGTCGGCCACGGCGTCAACCTGGTCCGCAAAGGCGCCTCGGGGCAAACCGGCAATCAATTGTTTGAATTCAACATGAAGGTCAATAACCCCGCGCTAACCTCGCAAATCATGCTGGCCTGCGCCCGCGCCACCTTCAAGCAGCAGCCGGGCGTATATACCATGCCCGAGATTCCGCTGATTGATCTCCTGCATGGCGACAGGGAAAGTTTATTGGCACGGCTGGTTTGACCTGCGGCGAGCGTGAAAAGCCCACCCAAAACGCGGCGAGCCTCCAGATTCGACTTGTCATTCAAGACAACATCAGCCCCCTGGAGGTCGGCTCCGGTCGCATTGATGTGGCGCGTCAGCCCAATGAATTC
>JAITMI010000186.1 GCA_031277435.1 Pseudomonadales bacterium | reverse complement strand
ACAAACTGAAAACTGCCATGAGGGGCTCCGCCGGATGGACAGCGCGCAGCTTACTGAACTTGGCCACCTCTTTCCAAGCGGCGTGGCTGTGTTAGCATCACTTCCACGCGGTACCCATCAGACAACGACAACCACACCGGAGGGGAAACATGAAACTCTTACGTCACTGCGCCTTGCTCGCATTCTTGTGCGCCGGGCTCTACAGCCCGCTGCAAGCACATCACAACACACAAGCTGAATACGGACCTTTTGATTCCGATTTCATCACTATTGATGGCGTGATCACCAACATCAAGTGGGGCAACCCGCACATCGCCTTTACCATTGAAGTGACCGGCGGTGATTTGCCGGCGGCGGAAGTCGGCCAGAGCTGGCAGGTCAATAGCCACCCGGTAGGCACCATGATTGCTTATGGTTTCAACGAGGACGAGTTCAAAGTAGGCGACAAACTGCACATGCTGGCCTGGACCCACGTGCGCGGCATCAAACATTTGTGGCCGCGCGCGATCCAGGTGAATGACGGCCCCTTCAAATCCAACCTGCGCTACACCGACATGATCGACATCGCCGATGGCACCTTCGAAGCGCTGCATATCGAGCCAGCGGCGAACCTCAACGGCTCCGACCCGATCCGCGCCGGCAGCGCCACGGTGGCAAAACTCAAGGCTCAGGGGATGCTGGATGCTGATGGGAATATGATTTGGCCTTTGCCGTAAGGGCGTTGCCGTTCACTCATCCATGACCGCCAAGGGTCTCGTCAAGGCCATCGCCAGCGAGACCCTTAGAGGTTTTTTTAGTTTTCACCAGCGGCCACGCGCAACAGCGTGGCCTCATCCCAACGAATCGAAAACGCGCCGCGCAGTTGGCCCGCCGTGAAACCCGTGGCTTGGTCTTCGGGATAGTAGGCGCGGATTATGGCGCTCAGCCCTGGGTCGATTTGTTCGCCGTGGCAAGTCAGACACAGCGGCATGGTGGGGATGGCGCGCATGTAGCGATATTCATCGCCTTCCCAGCTTGACCAGCGCTTGGGGCTGCCATTTTCATCGAGCGGCGCGGTAGCCCAGCTTTGCATGACTTCCTGTTCGGTCGCATCGGCTATGGCGAGGGGGTTACGGGTGCGCAGCGCGGTGCGTCTGACGCTGGCGCCGCTTTCTTGCGAGAGTTGCGCGGCGATCATTGGGGCGGTGCTGGCGCAAACGCCGATCGCGCCTTGCGGCCCTTGCGCCGCCATCGCCGCGTTGAGTGCGCTCAATAATTCCATTTGAAAACGATCGGCCAAAATTTCGGAGCGTGCTTGCGCGGTTTCGCCCAGCAGGGTTCGCTCTTGCGCCGCCGTGTCCTGCGCGTAGGCCGTGAGCGATGGGAGAGATAGCAGCAGAAAAACGGCGTGTTGTAACTGGTTTTTCAGTTTTTCACGCGTAATCGCTTTTGTTGAAGTAAGTGGGGATAGCGTGCCGTTCATTGCATCGTGCTCCTTGCCGCCTGATGTCCGCGGATTTTAACGGTTCATGATGGTTTTTACGACTGCCGCTTGCGCCAGCCCAGCCAATTCATGGCGCGGATCAAAAATTCTGGAATGACGCTGAATACATAAACTGTAATGCCCGCGTGCGCCAGTGAAAGCCAGAGGAACAGGGTGGGGATAGTGCCTGCGCTGGAGCCGAGAAAAGCGCCGGCGCACAGCGAGCCTACTACGATAAACAAAGCGTTGATGATGTTATTGGCGGCGATCACTCTGGCGCGGTGCTTGGGGTTGCTGCGCTGCTGGATCAGTGCGTAAAGCGGTACGAAGTACAGCCCGCCAAAGGTGCTGAGCAAGAGCAGGTCGCAGAGGACGCGCCAGGTGCTGAATTGACCAAGCAGTACACTAACCGGCAAATCCGTGCCAAAGGGCTGCACGGGCGTGGCGAAGGCCAGGTCGAGGCCGAACAGCAACATACCAAGCGCGCCAATGGGGACCAGGCCCGGTTCAACCGGCTTGCCGCTACGATGCGTCAGCCGTTCGCACAGTAGTGAGCCAAGGCCGATACCCACGCAAAACACGACCAATAACAAGGTGACGCCGTTTTCGTTGCCGCCCAATACGGTCTTGGTATAAGCCGGCACTTGCGTCAGCAGCACTCCACCATAAAGCCAGAACCAGGAAGCGGCGAGAATCGCCAGAAATACGCTGCGTTCTTGGCGGGCAAAGCCGATGCAGCGCCAGGATTCGCGCAGCGGGTTGAAGGAAATTTTCAACTCGGGCATCGGCGCGGGTGCGGAGGGAATGCGGCAACTGCTGTAAAAACCCAAGCAAGCCGCGAGCAGACAGATGCTGATGATCCACGGGATACCACGTTCCATCCCCGCCAACAGCCCGCCGCTGAGCGTGCCCAATAAAATCGCGACGAAGGTGCCGGCTTCGACCAAGGCGTTGCCCGCGACTAATTCCATCGGCTGTAAATGCTGCGGCAAAATGGCGTATTTTATTGGACCAAACAGTGCTGAATGCAGGCCCAGCAAGAGCAAGGCGCCCAAGAGAACAGCCAGACTGTGCAGCCAGAAGCCTAGAGCGGCCACCGCAATGATGAGGATTTCCAGCGCCTTGACCCAGCGCGCCAGACGCGCTTTGTCGAACTTGTCGGCCAATTGCCCGGAGGTGGCGGAAAACAGGAAAAACGGCAGCATGAGCAGGCCGAGTACCAGGTTCACCAGCACTTCGGCCTTCATGCCGGTCCACGCGGCGGCGTTGAAGGTGAATAGCACTACCAAGGTGTTTTTGTAAGCATTGTCATTGAAGGCGCCGAGAAATTGCGTGATAAAAAGCGGTCCAAAACGGCGCTGGCGCAAGAGGGCAAAGGGAGAGGAGTTGCCGCTTGCCGCTGTATCCACGCTGCCTTGAACAGTAGCGGCGGGGGCTTCGGTATTCGGATTCATGGCGTGGAACCTCGAAGAAATGAGATATCAAATTG
>JAITMI010000122.1 GCA_031277435.1 Pseudomonadales bacterium | reverse complement strand
AACATGTCGAAGGCTTGCCGCTCGGTACGCGCGGCGGCATGTTGGTGACGCACAATTTTCCGCTCGACGCGCAATACGAAATTCGCGTCAATACGCAAGGCGCGGGCGGTCTCAGCGGCGCCACCTTTTGTTCGGGCGGGCCCGACGTGGTGGTGACGCTCGATGGCCAACCGCTAGAGGTACCCGATGCAAGCCGCTTCCAATTGGACATGCCGGCCGGCCCGCACACCTTTGGCGTGGCCTTGGCCGATAGCCGCCGCTGCGAAGGCGTGAACGAACTTTACGATTCCTACAACCTCAGCGGCGCCATCGGCTCGGTGGAAATAAACGGCCCCTTCGAAATCAGCGGCGCTGGCGATACGCCGAGCCGGCGTGAAATTTTTTCCTGTTATCCCCAAAGCGTGGAGGAGGAAGCGACCTGCGCGCGTTCGATCCTGACGCGCCTCGCCACGCACGCCTGGCGTTATCCGGTCGCCGCCGATTCGAGCGAACTGGCCACGCTGATGCAATTTTTTGAACGCGGACGCGAGGAAGGGGATTTTGAAATCGGCATTCAATATGCGATTTCACGCCTGTTGCTCGATCCGCGTTTCTTGTTCCAGGCTGAACAGGAACCCTCGGGATTGGCGCCCGGCACGCCCTATGCGATCAGCGATCTTGAACTGGCGACACGCCTGGCGTTTTTCCTCTGGAGCAGCGTGCCGGATGAGGCGCTGTTGGAAGCCGCGGTAGCTGGCCGCCTGCATGAAGACGCCGAATTGGAACGGCAGGTCCGGCGAATGCTGCGGGATACGAAAGCGCGCGCGCTGGTCGACAATTTCGCCGCGCAGTGGCTGCGCCTGCGCGAACTCGATGCCGCATTGCCGCAGGATCCAGCCTTCAATGCGCGTTTGCGCCAAGCCTTCAAGCAGGAAACCGAACTCTTGTTTACCGACATGATGGCGCAGGACTTGAGCGTGCTGCATTTGTTCAACGCCGACTACACTTGGCTGAACGAGAATCTGGCGCGGCACTATGGCATCGAAGGCGTGCGCGGCGATTACATGCGGCGCGTGCCCTTGCCAGAGGACAGTCCGCGGCGCGGTTTACTGGGGCATGGCAGCATCCTGACCGCGACCTCGGTAGCGAACCGTACCTCGCCAGTCATTCGCGGCGCCTGGATCCTCGAAAATATCCTTGGCGTGCCGGCGCCAGTACCGCCGCCCGGCGTCGAAACCGACCTGAGCAAGGACACCTCGCCGGAAGGCCGCGTGTTCAACACCCTGCGCGAACGCCTGGAGCAGCACCGTGCGAACCCGACTTGCGCGTCCTGTCATCAACTGCTGGACCCCATCGGGCTGGCGCTGGAAAACTTCGACCTGATCGGACGCTGGCGCGACAACGAAAACGGCAATCAGCTCAATACCCATACCGAATTGACCGACGGCACGATGATCGACGGCCCGGCGGATTTGCGCGCGGCGTTACTGGGGCGCAGTGACGCGGTGGTCAACACGATCACCGAAAAACTGATGATTTACGCGCTGGGCCGCATGATCGAAGCCTACGACATGCCCGCCATCCGCCAAGTGGTCAATAACGCCGCGGCCAATGATTACCGTTTTTCCGCTATAGTCCTCGGCATCGTGCAAAGCGCCCCGTTCCGCATGAATGTCACCAGCGGCGCCGAGGAACAACTGGCCGTAACCGTAAATATGAGCGTAAAAGAGGAGGGCAGACCATGATTTTTCTGACCAAGAAACACCTGTCGCGCCGCCTGTTGCTGCGCGGGGCCGGCGCCGCGCTGGCATTGCCCTTGCTCGATTCGATGCTGCCCGCCGCGGTAGCGCAAAGCGCCGCCCCGCGTTCCCGCCTGGCCTGCATCTACATTTCGCATGGCGCGGTGATGAACCGCTGGATGCCACAGAGCGATGGCCGCGATTTCGATTTCACCCCGACCTTGCGCTCGCTGGAACCTTTCCGCGAACGCTTGAACATCGTCAGCGACATGACGCTGCCCTTTGCCTACGGCACCGACGCCTCCGCTGGCGCCAATCATGCCCGTTCCTCGGCAACCTGGCTGACCTGCGCGGCGCCGGGCACGGGGCCTTCTCCCACCTCGCTGGACCAGGTGGCGGCGCAATTCATCGGCCAGGATACACCGCTGCCGTCCTTGGAATTGTCGCTGGACGACAGCAGCTCGATTTCCTACCGCACCCCGAGCACGCCCTTGCCGATGGAGCAGAATCCGCAGATCGTGTTCGAGCGTTTGTTCGGCGATGGCAGCACCGCACAGGAGCGCGCCACGCGCACCGCGTTCAAGGCCAGTTTGCTGGATTCGGTGGCCGGCGAAGTCGCTACGCTGCGGCGCAATCTGCCGGGAGCGGACAAGATCCGGCTGGAGCGTTACCTGGAGGATGTGCGCGAGATTGAACGCCGTCTGCAACTGGTTGCCGCCTCCGCGACTGATGACCTCGACGTGCCGGCCAAGCCGGTTGGGGTTCCGGCCAGTTTCGTCGAACACTCGAAACTGATGTCTGATCTTTTGGCGCTCGCCTGGCAGGCCGAAATCACCCGCGTGAGCACGCTGATGGTGGCCAGGGAAATCAATAACCGCGTGTACAACGAAAGCGGCATCAACGAACCGTTCCATAACTTGTCGCACCATTCGGAAGTGCAGGCCAACAAGGACAAGCTGGCGCAGTTGAACGAATTTCACACGCGCAACACCATCGCCTATTTGCTGCAAAAGCTGGCGGATACGCCTGATGGGCCGGGCTCCTTGCTCGATCACAGCGTGGTGCTGTATGGCAGCGGCATGAGCAACTCGAACCAGCACGATCACGATCCACTGCCAATCCTGGTAGCGGGCGGCGCTTCGGGCCGTTTGCAGGGCGGGCGGCATATCCGCGCCGGTGTGGGCACCCCGCTGTCGAACTTGCATTTGGCGCTATTGGAAAAACTGGAAGTACCGGTAGAGAGTTTCGGCGACAGCACCGGCCTTGTCACAATCTAAGGTATCCACTGAGGTATTCACGCTAACTGCATGAGGAACTGATGATGAACATCAGGATGAATCTATCAACACGGCGGGCTTTCTCAGCATCGCGGCAGGGGCCAGGGTCCGCGTTCAAGCCGCGCCATGCCTGGATGCTGCTGGTATTGCTATTGGCAAGCCCCTTGTTAATAAGCCCCTTGCAGGCGCAAGAAGACGCTGGCCTGCGGCTCGCCACCGCCGCGATGGAACGCGATTTCGACGCCGTGCGGGCGCTCTTGGCGGAATCCGGCGCCGATCCGAACGCGCTCGGCCCCTACGCCACGCCCGCCTTGCACTGGCTGGTGCGGGTAGAAGAACACGACTTGGCGCGCCGCTTGCTGGAAGCCGGCGCCGATCCGAATCTGGCGAACGCTTATGACTTGCGCCCCTTGCATCTGGCGATCGAAAACCGCGACGCGGCGATGGTGCGGCTGCTACTGGAAGCCGGCGCCGACCCCACGCTGCCGGATCGCACCGGAGAAAGCCCGCTGATACTGGCGGCCCGTAGCGGCTCCGCTGACATCGTGCGCGCCATATTGGAACGCAAGGTCGATGCCGACGCCCGCGAACCCAACTACGACCAGACGCCGCTGATGGTGGCGGTGCGCGCCGCCGCGCCCGAGGTGGTGCGCTTACTGCTGGACAAAGGCGTCGATGTAAACGCCCAGACTCTCCCCGGCGAAGTGCCCGAATTCCGCCTGCCTTCATCGCAAGCCGGCTCCAGGGGCCTTGGCATCATCCGCGGCGGCTGGCCCGAACACGGCAGCCGCAACCCCATCGGCGGCGCCAAAACACCGCTGCTCTACGCCACGAGGCAGGGCGATCTCGTGTTGACGCGCATGTTGGTTGAAGCTGGCGCCGATCTGGAACAAGCGGACGCTAACGGCGTTACGCCATTATTGAACGCTATTTTGAATGGCAGCGTCGTCAGCTTGAACCGGCCGCAAACACAGCATATCGAAGTGGCGCGCTATCTCATCGAACAGGGCGCGAACGTCAATGTTGCGGACTGGTACGGTGAAACGCCGCTGTGGACCGCCGTGCTCTTGCGCGACCTCGATGTATCGGGCCCAGGGGAGGAGCAGGGCGTTGATCGCGCGGCGGCTCTGGCTCTGATCCGCCTGCTGCTCGAAGAGGGCGCCGATCCCAATGCGCGCACTCAGGAATATGCGCCGGAACGCCGTTTCATTACCGGCTTGGGCGATCTGTCCTGGGTCGATTTCAGCGGCCAGACGCCGTTTTTGCACGCCGCCCTGAGCGGCGATGTAACGGCGATGAAATTATTGCTGGAATACGGCGCCGATCCCAACATCAGCACCTTCGGCGGCACCACGCCGCTGATGGCCGCCGCTGGCGTCAACTGGGTGGTGAGCCAAACCTGGGACGAAGGCGCCGACGCTTTGCTGGAAGCCGTCAAGCTGGCGCACTCGCTCGGCAACGACGTCAATGCGGTCAATTCGATGGGGCTTACGGCGGCGCATGGCGCGGCCAATCGCGGCAGCGACGACATCATCCGCTGGCTGGCCGCGCAGGGCGCCAAACTGGATGTGGCCGACAAGGAAGGGCGCACGCCGCTGATCTGGGCGCACGGCGTGTTCCTCGCCACGCACCCGCCGGTAGATAGACCCGAGACCGCCGCGTTGATCGAGCAACTGCTGGCTGAATCACAAGCGGGGAGCAGATCGGAAGAGCGT
>JAITMI010000112.1 GCA_031277435.1 Pseudomonadales bacterium | reverse complement strand
TCCCATGACGAGAGAGCGGTGCCTTCCTCAACATACACGAGCCGCCAATCCTGCGGGTTGGCCGGATCGGCTGCCTCAAACAAACCTTCTTGAAAAGCGCCTGGCTTGCCCGGAATGTTCGCCAGGGGCACTTTCAATAAGTAAACGCCATCTTCAACGCTTAACTGTGCGTTTTCAGTATCGGCCAAGGCAATCCCGGTAGTTAACGAGGTTATGGCGAAGCCAAAAGCCAAATAAAACGTTTTCATGATAGTTCTCCTGCCATGATAAATCCCTTTAAAAACAGTATGTTATGTCTGGAAGGCTGCTTGCGTTC
Source organism: Pseudomonadales bacterium (assembly GCA_031277435.1). GTDB lineage: Bacteria > Pseudomonadota > Gammaproteobacteria > Pseudomonadales > Pseudohongiellaceae > CAILUG01. The sequence goes on along the minus strand of JAITMI010000112.1, from coordinate 4,760 downwards.
CTCACGGCCATTAGGCTGTGGTACTACACAAGCGGCACTATGCAGTACCGTTTTGACTCTATCCTCTAAGCGCAGACAGTGTCAAATATCACCGCCGTGGCGCTCCACCCGCCAATACCAGTAAAATAACCCCCTTTTTTCCGCGGGCTAGCCTTTCATGCTGGTGCTAGGCATCAATCACAACACGGCGCCGGTCGAACTGCGCGAGAAGGTGGCATTCGCGCCGGAGCTGATGCAGGACGCCTTGCGGAGTATCTGCAACGAGGCGGGCATGGCCGAGGCGGCGATTTTGTCTACCTGCAATCGCACCGAACTTTATTGTCAGCCGCGCAAGGCCGAACTGGCGGCGGATGAGGTGGAGCGGCGTGTCTTGGCCTGGCTGTGCCGCTATCACGAGCTGGCGCCGCCCGCGCTTGAAGCCGTCACATACACCCATCAGGATGACGAGGCGGTGCGGCATTTGATGCGCGTCGCCAGCGGGCTTGATTCGATGGTGCTGGGCGAGCCGCAGATTCTGGGGCAGATGAAATCCGCCTATGCCGTGGCGCAGCAGGCGGCCACGCTGGGCACGCAGCTCAATCGCGTGTTCGAGGACGTGTTCGCGGTAGCCAAGCAGGTGCGCACCGAAACCGCGATCGGCGAGAGCCCGGTGTCGGTGGCCTTCGCGGCGGTGACGCTGGCGCAGCAGATTTTCAGCGACATTCATCAAGCCAGCGCGCTGATGATCGGCGCTGGGCGCACCATTGAACTCGTGGTACAGCATCTCAAGCAAGCCGGGCTGCACGACATCGTGGTGGCCAACCGCACGCTCACCCACGCGCAGGAACTCAAGCACAAATACGGCGTGCGCGAAGTGCTGTTGGCCGACATTCCAAAGGAACTCGAACACACCGACATCGTGGTGTCCTCCACCGCCAGCCAATTGCCGATTCTGGGCAAAGGCGCGGTGGAAAGCGCGCTGAGGGCGCGGCGGCATCGCCCCATCTTCATGGTGGATTTGGCCGTGCCGCGCGACATTGAACCCGAGGTGGCGGAACTCGACGATGTCTATCTCTACACCGTCGATGATCTGCGCGAAGTGATCGACAGCAACCTGCGCAACCGCCAGGACGCGGCGCGCGAGGCGGAGCTGATTATCGACAACGGCGTGGCGGCGTTCATGCGTAAACAGCGCGGGCTGGGCATTGTTTCCACGCTGCGCAGTTTCCGCGAAAAAGCCGAACAGGTGCGCGATTCTGAAGTGGAAAAAGCGCTCAAGTCGCTCGAACGCGGCCAGGAACCGGCGGCGGTGGTGAAGGAGTTGGCGCGTCTGCTCACCAATAAATTGATTCACTCGCCCAGCGTGCAACTGAAAAAAGCCAGCGCCGACGGCCACCCCGAATTGATCCATCTGGCCGAGCAATTATTTGAACTCGAAGCCAGCAACGAAGCGCCACGCACCGCGCCACAAGAGCCACCCGCGCCCCGGACTGGCGGTCTATGAATCCCACTCTCGACGTCAAGCTGCAAACCTTATTGGAACGCTATGAGGAGCTCGAACGCCTCTTGAGCGAAGCCGAGGTGATCGCGGAGCAAGACAAATTCCGCGCCTATTCCAAGGAATATGCCGAGCTTGAAGATGTAGTGCGCTGTTATCGCGCCAAACAAGCGGCCTTGCGCGCGCTCGCCGGCGCCGAAGCGCTGCGCAAGGAAGCCGACCCGGAACTGCGCGGCATGGCGGAAGAAGAAATCCACCATTGCCACGCGCAATTGGAACGCTTGGACGAAGAACTGCAAACACTGCTGTTGCCGCGCGATCCGCATGATGCGTGCAACGTATTTCTCGAAATTCGCGCTGGTACCGGCGGTGACGAAGCGGCGCTTTTTTCCGGCGATTTATTCAAAATGTACAGCCGCTACGCCGAAGCGCAGGGCTGGCGGGTGGAAATTCTCAGTGAGCGCCGCGGCGAATATGGCGGCTATAAAGAATTGATCAGCCGCATCGAAGGTAACGACGTTTACGCCAAACTCAAGTTTGAATCCGGCGCGCATCGCGTGCAGCGCGTGCCGCAAACCGAAGCGCAAGGCCGCGTGCATACCTCGGCCTGCACCGTGGCGATCTTGCCCGAATTGGAAGAAAGCGAGGCGATTGAACTCAACAAAAATGAATTGCGCATCGATACGTTTCGCGCCAGCGGCGCTGGCGGGCAGCACGTCAACAAAACCGATTCAGCGATCCGCATTACCCATTTGCCCAGCGGCATCGTGGTGGAATGCCAGGACGAACGCTCGCAGCACAAGAACCGCGCCCGCGCCATGTCGCTGTTGCAAGCCAAGCTGCAAGCCGCCGCCGATAGCGAGCGCATGGAGCAGGAAAGCAGCACGCGGCGTTTGCTGGTGGGTTCCGGCGATCGCTCCGAAAAAATCCGCACTTACAACTACCCCGATGGCCGCATCACCGACCACCGCGTCAAACTCACGCTGTACAAATTGGCGGATATTCTCAATGGCGATCTGGACGATTTGATCCAGCCGCTATTGGCCGAATATCAAGCCGATCAGTTGGCGGAACTGGCCGCGGCGCGATGACCTTGCACGAGGCCTTACGCCAGGCTCAGGCGCGTTTTGTCGCCGATAGCGCCGCGCTCGATGCACAACTTTTATTGTGCGCCGCGCTGGGCGCGCCGCGCAGCCGCTTGTATTCGCACCCAGAACAAGCGCTCACGCCAGAACAAGCAGCGCATTTCGCCGCCTTGTGCGCGCGGCGTGAAGCCGGCGAGCCGGTAGCCTATATTCTGGAACGCCGTGAATTTTGGAGCCGGGAACTCGAAGTCACCCCCGGCGTATTGATCCCACGCCCCGAAACGGAACTATTGGTAGAAATCGCGCTGCAACTGGGCGCGAATCAAGCGGGCCGGGTGGCCGATCTTGGCGCCGGCTCGGGCGCCATCGCGCTGGCGCTGGCGAGCGAGCGGCCTGATTGGAGCGTAGTGGCGGTGGAGCAGAGCGCGGCGGCCATCGCGCAGGCGCGGCGTAATTTCGCCGTCGCCGCGCTGCCAAATCTGAGTTTGCGTGAAGGCTCGTGGTGCGAACCGCTCAGCGAACGGGATTATTTATTGATTGCGTCCAATCCGCCTTATCTCGCCGCGGATGATCCGCATCTTTGGCAGGGCGATCTGTGCCATGAACCCTTGAGCGCCCTGGTAGCGGCGGAAAATGGCTTGGCCGATTTGCGCCAGCTTGCCACGGATGCGCCACATTATCTCCGTGAGGGCGGCTGGCTGCTCTTGGAGCACGGCTGGGAGCAGGGCGCGGCGGTGCGCGACTTGTTGCGTGTTAATGCCTTTGTTGAGGTATGCACTTACCGCGATACTGGCGACCGCGAACGGGTGACGGCGGGTAGAAAAGAGGGAAATCCATGAACGACGCGCTCTTGAGCGACGAAGAATTATTGCGCTACAGCCGGCAACTGATGCTGCCGCAATTCGACGTGGCGGGGCAAGAAGCGCTGCGCCGCGCGCGGGTGCTGATCGTGGGCTTGGGCGGGCTCGGCTGCCCCGCCGCGATTTATCTCGCCGCCGCCGGTGTTGGCTCTTTGATATTGGCCGATGCCGACGGCGTGGAATTGAGCAATTTACAGCGCCAGATCGCCCATACCAGCGCCCGTATCGGCGTCAACAAAGCGGCATCGGCGGCGCAACTCTTGCGCGACATCAACCCGCATGTGCGCTTGGACATCGTGCCCGAGCGGCTCGCAGGCGAGCGTTTGCGTGACTACGTCGCCGAGGCCGATGTCGCGCTCGACTGCTGCGACAACTTCGCCACCCGCTTCGATCTCAACGCCGCCGCTTTCGCCGCCAAGGTGCCTTTGGTGTCCGCCGCCGCCATCCGCCTGGAAGGGCAGCTCAGCGTATTCGACCCGCGCCGCGCCGATTCGCCCTGTTATCGCTGCCTGTATGACGAAACGGAGGAACTCGACCAAAGCTGCGCGCGCAACGGCGTATTAGCGCCCTTGGTGGGCGTGCTGGGCAGCTTGCAGGCGCTCGAATGTATCAAGCTGCTCAGCGGCATGGGCAGCCCGCTGGTGGGCAAATTGCTGCTCTTCGACGCGTTGCAATTGCAATTTCGTGAACTGCGGCTGCGGCGTAATTCCGCCTGCCCGGTGTGTGGTGATTGACCTGTGCTGGCTGCGCTGGAAGAATTGCCCGTTGATTTTTACTTTTACTCATTCAACCGCAAGCAACCCAAAGGGAGTACCCACAATCGTTATGCGCAGCATTCTCTTGAGCGTGGCGCTCCTGGCGCTGAGCGCGTGTTCCTTCGTCAAGATCACCCCCGCCGGTGACAACGTGGCGGTGATGGAGGCTTCCCAGGTCGCCAATTGCACCGCCGCGGGTTCGGTCACGGTGGCGGTGGTGAATAAAGTAGTGGTCAATCGCGACCCGCAAACCGTGGCGCAGGAACTGCGCACCCTGGCGCGCAACCGCGCCGCCGATCGCGGCGATACCATCGTTCCCACCACCGCTGTAGTAAATGGCGAACAAACTTTCGCTATTTATCAATGCCGCCGCTGAGGCTATTCATAGAGGCTATCTGTAATGGAAGACCCGCAAAATCCCCCCGCGCCAGACGCGGAAATACCAAGCGTTCCTGAACGCGACCCAAGCCGCGTGCCGCTGCGCACCACGGTACGCTTTCACGATTTTGACCTGCCGGTCGAATTACTGCGCGCCACCGACGAACTGGGTTTCGAGTTCTGCACGCCGATTCAGGCGCAGAGC
>JAITMI010000006.1 GCA_031277435.1 Pseudomonadales bacterium | reverse complement strand
GTGGTTAATGATGATATATATAATCTTAGGTGGAGTAATTATTGGCTATTTTATGTATAACGCGCAGTGGTTAATGTGTGAGGCCAATGGCGGAGTCTGGCTGACCTATATAAAAGAGTGTGCGATCGTGTAAGCCCCCTCTGTTAAATAGCTCGTAGCCCAACGTCGTCCAAGTAATTGGTTCTATTGTTGGGCTTCGCTACGCTCAGTACCAACCTACCTTAACTCATGATATTTAGATGATGACGGAACACTGTAACTATGAAGGTTTGGCGAAGCGCCGTAGTTTTTTGCCAAGGCGGCGGGATTCGCTGACAATGTCCGACCGTCCTTAAGAAGGACGGCTTTTCAGGTTTTTCCAAGTTACCGCAGGCTGCCTATACGGCGGCATCTTCCGCCAGCAGATTTTCGTAGGGGATTTTCAAACCATCATGCAGGCGCCGGATCATCCGCAGGCTGAGACGGCGCTTGCCATTGAGCACCTCTGAAACTCGCCCGCTTGGGCCAATGAAAGGTTCCAGGTCGCGCGGTGTCAGCCCATTCTGCTCCATGCGGAATTTAATGGCTTCAACAGGAGAGGCGGGGCCAATGGGGTAGTGCTGGTTCTCGTAAGATTCGATCAGGGTAACCAGTACTTCCATCTCATCCGCTTCCGGTGTTCCCCCAGGCGCTTGAAAAATCGCCTCCAAACGCTTGAATGCCGCGCTCAAATCGTCATCGTTCCGGATTGGTTTAATGTTCATTGACGGTCTCCACATTGATCTCGTCGTAGCGTGCATGAGTGCCGATAAATTTCACCCAAACGATACCGGCGCGATATTGAATTTCCACCACCAGCCGGTACTTATTGCCGCCAATGTTGAACACGGCGCGGTTGTTACCGCAGAGGCTGGCGGCGCCAAACTGGCGCTTCACATCCTGGGGTGTGCTCCAGTGAGCTTTTGAGACGGCGTCATGCCAGCTTTCTAATGGTCCTTTGGCGTCTTCTTGACCGCGCGTTTCCCAAAATTTCACCAGTGTGCGTTTAGCGATGATTCTCAATGGATCCTCCCAATTTGGGAGATTATAGGGGCGACCTGATTCTTCCGCAACCATGCAAGCTCGGTTGGGCTGAGCGCAGCGAAGCCCAGCGTCGTCCAAGTAATTGGTTCTATTGTTGGGCTTCGCTACGCTCAGCGCCAACCTACCTTCCGCTGTCATTCCGCGCGCTCGTTCAAAGCGGGATTGTGTTTTATTTCATCTCAGCCTTTGCTGAATTCTTATGCGGGATGCGCGATCACGCCGCCTTATGCAATTTGAAATCCACATGTACCGCGTCGTATGGGAAATGCAGTTTGCCATCGGCGGCCTTGTCGATCAGTCCGGCCAATGCGAGCGCTTGCGCGTCGGCGTGGACGGCTCGGACATCGCGTTTCACGCGCCGCGCTAGTTCGCGCACGCCAATCGGCCCGGCGCCCGTCAGCGTTTCGATCAAGTGCCAGCGATTGGGGGTAAGCACTTTCCAGAGCAGATCAAACGAAACAAAACTGATGCGTGCCTGCTTGTCGGGTTTGCCGGATTTTAGCGCTTGGCGCATATCGTCAAATGACTCGTTCGCCGCTTTGACTTCAATGACTACGGTTTTCATCGTGGTTTTCATCGTTCCACCTCGCTATATCGGATTCAAAATCGGACAGCAATTGGGCCAAGCCGGTAAATACGTAGCGGTATTGCGTGACGCCGATGTGTTTGTGGTCGCCCTTGCCTGCTTCGTTGTCGTAACGCAGCGCGCAAATACCGTCCACGACGTAGGCCAAGCGGTATTTGTAGTCATGCTGACTGCCGGGCAACGGTGCCGGCAATTGCCAGACGACGATTTGCGCGAAGCGGCCTTCGGCGTAAGGTATCCGGCGATTGAAAATGTTGACCGCTTTCATGTTGCTCACTGTAGCAACATTTTTGATGTGTTGTCAAAACAAGCAACGCTGCCAGAATTTGCACCTGTGGCAAGCGTAGTCCACATAGCTGGTTCTATTGTTGGGCTTCGCTGCGCTCAGCGCCAACCTACTTTTTTCCATCACTCCGCAATAGTGCGCTGAGCGCGACGATCACCAAACTAAGCATAAGCACCGGCCAATTACCCCAGCGCGCGAAAGGGGTGCGGCCACTGAAGCGTAGGGCTTCGCCTTCTAGCGTGGTGGCGGTGAATTGCGGGGCGCGGGCGATGATGTGGCCGCGTTCGTTGATCAGGGCGGTGATGCCGTTGTTGGTGGCGCGTAGCATGTAGCGGCCTAGTTCGCGTGCGCGCATCGCGGCCATCTGCAAATGTTGGTGCGGCCCCCACGAGGAACCAAACCAGGTGTCGTTGCTTACGGTGAGCAAGAGGTCGGCGTCGCGGCCATAGCGGCGCACGAAATCGGCGTATACCACTTCGTAACAAATGAAGGGCGCGATGCTGGCATCGCCCGCCCACAGCGTTTGCTGATCGGCGGGGCCGGGTTCGAGTGAGGATTGCGGCAGCGCGAATAATTGCAAGAGGCCGGAGAGAAAACGCCGCAGCGGCACGTATTCGCCGAAGGGCACCAGTTTTTGTTTGAGCCACACGCCTTCGCCCTCGCCGAAGGCAACCAGGCTGTTGTGGATCGATCCGTCAAACTCATCCTCGAAGAAAATGCCGCTGATAAGCGTGGCGCCGGCGGCATCGGCTTGCAATTGCCATTGTTCCACCAGCGCCGGCACGCGCTGATAGACCAGCGGAATCGCCGTTTCCGGCCACACGAGCAGATCGTTACGCCAAAGCGGCAGGCTCAATTCGGAGTAACGCTCAAGCGCTTGTTGTAAATAATTGGGGTCGAATTTCACGCTTTGTTCGATATTGCCTTGCACCAGGGCCACCCGCAGCGGCGGCGCGTCGAGCGGCGTGGTCCAGGCGATGTTGCGTGTTGGTATGCACAAAGCCCATAGCATCAGCAGCGCCAAAGAGATCCGCGTGCGCGCTAAGCGATCCGGCTGATGCAGACGGCGCCAGCGTAGCGCCAGTTCGCCCAAGAGCGCGCCGCTGAGCGCGATAAAGAACGATAATCCTAAAACGCCAAACAGCGGCGCCAGGCCGGAAAACAAGGTGGTGACCTGCGCATAACCGAGATAAAGCCAGGGAAAGCCGGTAAACAGCCAGCCGCGCAGCCATTCGTCCAAGACCCACAGCGCGGCGAAGCTGGGGACCACGGCCCAAGCGTGTTTGCAAAAACGGCGATAGGCATAACACTGTAGCGCGAGACAACTCGCCAAAAGCAGCACGAAACCGGCGGTGATGAAGCCCGCCAAGGGCGGCGGCGCGTTGCCAAAATCGTGGATGCTGACGTAAACCCACGACGTGCCCACGCCGAAGGCGCCAAGCCCGTAAGCGAGGCCGAGCTCTGCGGCGCGGCGCGGCGCGCTGGTTTGCAGCAGCGCATAGAGCCAAGCCACGCTGAGCAATTGCAGCGGCCAGAGGTCGAGCGGGCTGAAGGCCAAAGGCAACACCGCGCCAGCGATCAAGGCTTGCGCCAAGGCTAACCACGAGCGCGGCTGGCTGACCGTATCAGGCTTCATTGGGCGGATTCACGCTGACTTGCAATAACAGAATTTGCCGGTCATCGGCATCAAGCACCACGAAGCGGTAAGGGCCGATATTCACGGCTTCTTCATGGTGTGGAATGTGCCCGAAATGGCTCAGCACCAGGCCGCCGATGGTGTCGAATTCATCTTCGGAAAATTGGCTGCGGAAAAATTCGTTGAATGCTTCGATAGGCGTCAGCGCCTTGACCGTGAAATTATTGTTTTCAAGCGGCTTGATGAATACTTCATCGTCGCTGTCGTGTTCGTCCTCAATGTCGCCGACTATCTGTTCCAATACATCCTCGATGGTGCAGAGGCCGGCGAGATCGCCGTATTCATCAATCACGATCGCCATGTGGTTGTGAGTTTCGCGGAATTCCTTGAGCAATACGTCGAGCCGTTTCGATTCCGGCACGAACGTAACGGGGCGCAATACTTGCTTGAGGTCGAAAGGGCGATCGTCCTTGAGCGCCAGCGGTAAGAGATCTTTGGCCAGGAGGATGCCGAGCACTTCGTCGAGGCCGTCGCCGATCACGGGAAAACGCGAGTGCTGCGCTTCGATCACCACTGGCAGAATTTCTTGCGGCGCGGCGTCGGCGCGCACGGTGACGACTTGCGAGCGCGGAATCATGATGTCGCGTACTTGCATCTCGCGGATTTTCAGCGCGCCTTCGATGATGCTCAAATCGTCGCCATCAAGGATATTGTTGCGCTGCGCCTTGCGCAGTACCGCGATGAGATCGCCGATGTCGGACACTTGTTCGGTAAATACTTCTCTGAGTTTACCGATCCAGGAACTGGGCCCTGGTTCATTAGTTGCATTGCTGTCGTTCATGTGGGAATCAATAAGGATCGGGATAACCGAGTTGTTGAAGAATGCGGGTTTCGAGCGCTTCCATGACGCGGGCTTCGGCTTCCACTTCGTGATCGTAGCCGCGCAAATGCAGCACGCCATGCACCGTCAGATGCGCCCAGTGCGCGTCGCCGCGCTTGCCTTGTTCGCGCGCTTCGCGTTCCACCACTTGCGCGCAAATGGCGAGGTCGCCAAGCTCGGGCGACTCTTGCAGTTGAGGCGGCAGCGGAAACGACAGGACATTGGTGGGGCCGGATTTATGGCGATATTGACCGTTCAGTTGCGCTGATTCGTTTTCATCCACCAGCCGGATGCTGAGCCGGTTCACCGCGCGCTCGGGCGCCACCGCCGCCAGCGCCGCCAAGGCCCAATGCTTGAACTGGCGGCGCAGCGGCACCTCACGGCTGCCGCTGTGATTTTGTAAATCAACCGTCACGTTCATTGTGCCACTCACGCTCTTGCGCGTTGAGCGCCGCGACATTGGCTTTGTCGTAAGCGTCATAGGCTTCGACGATGCGCTGCACGATAGGGTGGCGCACCACGTCGGCGGCGCTGAACCAGGTGAAACTCACGCCCTTGACGCGGCGCAGCACGTTGGTCACTTGCACCAGACCACTGCGCGTGCCCTTGGGCAGGTCGATCTGCGTTACGTCGCCGGTGATGACCGCGGTGGAGCCAAAGCCGATGCGGGTGAGAAACATCTTCATCTGCGCGGTGGTGGTGTTCTGGCTTTCATCGAGAATGATGAACGAATTGTTGAGCGTGCGCCCGCGCATGTAAGCGAGCGGCGCGACTTCAATCACCTGGCGCTCGATCAGCTTGGCCACGCGTTCAAAACCGAGCATTTCATATAGCGCGTCGTACAAGGGGCGCAGATAAGGGTCCACTTTTTGTGATAGATCGCCCGGTAAAAAACCCAGTTTTTCGCCAGCTTCCACCGCCGGGCGCACCAAAAGAATACGGCTGACGCGCTCGCTCACCAGCGCCTCCACCGCGCAAGCCACCGCCAGATACGTCTTGCCGGTGCCGGCGGGGCCAATGCCGAAATTGATATCGTGCTTGAGGATCGCCTGCACGTAGTTGTTCTGCTGCGGCGTGCGCGGCTTCACCGACAGCTTTGGCGTGCGCAGCACATGCTCAATGCTGCTTTCACCCCCGGCCACGGTAGCCCCATCCGCCACGGCGCCGTGATGGCTGGTGACTTCGGTGAGCACCAGATGCACCAGGTCGGGGGTCAAGAGCGCATCATCCGCCGTCATCGCGTAGAGCCGCCGTAAGGCGCCCTCGCCAAGGGTGAGCGCATCGGGCGGGCCGATGAGAGTAAAGACGTTGCCGCGGCTTTGGATCGTCAAGTCGAGCCGCGCTTCCAGCAAGCGGAGGTGTTCATTGAGGCGGCCACACAAGCTGGCCAGGCGCTGGGGGTTGTCAGGCACAAGTTCCAGCCTGCGGGAATGAGGTTCACTGGTCATGTAAAAAGGTAAGCGGCTCCTGTTGCGGCAAGTGGGCCGGAGTATAACAGGGCTGCCAAGGGTGGGGTTAAATTTTCAGGGGGAGACTGATGCTGGGAATTGATGCTGATGGCCTGGATGGGGAGGGGCGGTGTCTGACAAACACAGGAAACTCTGAGGGTATCGGTGTAAGCTATTGAATTTTTAGGGATTGGTTGCATCGTGGGAAAGTTGAAAGACTGTGGGGTGCGGATGGCCAGCGACGCAAGGAGCGCTAAGGGCGGGCAAGCGCAGACGATCCAGACGCATGAACAAGTCGGGCGCGAAGTGCGCGAGGCCAGATTTTATTATGGCGAGTTCGCCATGATTGAAAATGAGGCGTGGCACAACAGTCTCTTCTGGTCAAATAGATGCTGAACAAAGAAGGTAAATGACATGGCAGCCACAAACTTCAAAACAGAGAACAACACATTTCGCAAACTGATAGGCAATGGCTTGACGTACCGAATTCCCCGCTTCCAGCGTGATTACAGTTGGAGTGGCGAGGAATGGGAAGACCTGTGGGCTGATTTGCTCGCCACCTTGAGGCAGGATGGTGAGAGTGCGCACTATATGGGCTATCTGGTTTTGCAATCAGCCGATGACAAGACTTTTGATGTGATTGATGGCCAACAGCGCTTAACAACCATCAGCCTCATCGTGCTTGCCGTTCTCAAGAATATCCAGCGACTCATTGATACTGGTAATGATCCAGAGGCAAACAAGAGGCGTCTGGAGCAAATTCGCCAAACCTATGTGGGGTACCTGGATCCGGTCACACTGATTGCGCGCCCGAAACTCACGCTCAATCGCAACAACAACAATTATTTTCAGACTTACCTGATTCCACTTGGTAATCTTCCGCAGCGTGGATTTCGCGCTTCCGAACATCTATTGCGAAAAGCCTTCGAATGGTTCGATAAACAAGTAGCAAATTATTTGAAAAACAGTACCGGGGAAGAAGGAAAGCGACTCGCGCAGTTGGTAGAAGACATCAGCGACCGCTTGTTTTTTACGGTGATCACGGTCACGGATGAACTCAATGCTTACAAGGTATTTGAGACGCTCAATGCGCGTGGAGTACGGCTTTCGGCTACTGATCTTCTCAAAAATTATTTGTTCTCGGTTCTCGATCGTGGCGGTGAAACCGATCATGAACTACGTAATCTGGAAGATCGTTGGGAGGGCATAGTAGGCCGATTGCAATCCGAAAACTTTCCAGATTTTCTGCGCGTTCACTGGAACAGCCGACGTACTTTTGCCCGGCAAGCCGACTTGTTCAAAACCATTCGCGCACGGGTTGATACGCGCGAATCGGTATTTCAGTTACTGCGTGATATGGAAGAAGACTTGGATACCTATCTGGCGTTATCTTCGCCAGAAGCGTCGGATTGGGCGCTGGATGACAAGATGTTTGCTGGCGTGCTGAAAACATTCCGGGTTAAACAACCTTTCCCGCTGTTGCTTGCCGCCAAGCGTGTATTTGATGCGCCGGATTTTACGGGGCTTTTACGAGCTACGGCCACTATTTCCATGCGATTCAATGTCATTGGCGCGTACAGCACGGCGGAACAAGAGCGCACTTATAATGCCGTGGCCGAGCGTATTGCCAAAAGAGAACTAACAAGTCTCGGACCGACCTTGCAAGCCATGCGCAGCATTTATCCTGACGACACGGCGTTTCGCACAGCTTTTGCCGACAAGGTTATTCGCACAACGGATTCGCGCAACAATAGAGTGGTGCGTTACATTTTATGTGCATTGGAAAAGCATTTGTCTAGCCAGGAATACAGCTTCACCAGCGATGCTTTCAATATTGAACATGTGTTACCGCAAAACGCGCAGGATGGCTGGGGAGGTTTCAGTAATGATGATGCTGAGGCCATGATTTACAGACTTGGCAACATGACATTGCTGCAAACCGGAGCGAATCGGGAACTTGGTACGCTCGGCTATGCTGAAAAACAGGCGGCATATCAACACAGCGGTTTTGTCATTACGCAAAAACTTGGCAATGAAAATGCCGAATGGACACCGGAACGTATTGCCAACCGGCAACGCTGGATGGCTGACCAGGCTACCGCTATATGGCGTATTGCGCAGTTGAATTGATGGCGGCTTTGACATAACGCAGAATTTTTGCGTTTTGAGCGGTTTTTATTGTTAAAAAAACCAACCCCGGCGCAAAAGGCCGGGGCTGGAGGGTATGGGCCAACTTAGAAACGCACGAAAGCGCCGATGCCTACGCTGTCTTCATTACTGTCGTTGTCCTGGCCTTGGTAGTCGGTGGTTTCGACATAACCGTCGATGAAGAAGTTGGGCGTGAAGAAGTAATTGGCGTGCAGGCCGTAAGTGCGGGTGTCGAGCAGGTCCAGATCGCTGAAGGACGCGGTGCCGCCTATGCCCAGGTTCCAGTTGAAATAATAGGTGAGGTCGTTGTCGAGCATGTAGCCGTCGTCGGTGTCGGCATCAATGTAACCGGCGCTTACGGTGTAGCTCAAATTGGACAGATCATTCAATCTGATGAGCGCGTGGTAGGTGGCGGCCCAGGTATCGACCTCGGTGTCCTGGCTGCCGAGGTAGCCCAATTGGATTTCGGCGTAATCGGAGAGGTAGGTGCCTACCGCGACGCTGTAAGCGGTGTCGAAGTTGTAGTCGGAATAACCGGCTTCAACGGTGAGGCCGTTGCCGAATACCGCGCGGACGTCGACGGTGTAGGTTTGATCGTC
>JAITMI010000308.1 GCA_031277435.1 Pseudomonadales bacterium | reverse complement strand
GAGGCGATCCAACTGTTGTCGATGTCGGCGGTGGCGGAGAGATAGTTCACCACGTTGTCGATGTCGGTTTCGCTCAGGCCGGCGGCCTGCACTTTCATCTTGCCGTTGGTCAGCGCGTAAGACACGGCGCGCGGCCCCATGCGGCGCAAGGTGTCGATGGGCGGCGACTTGGTGGCTTCGGGCATTTCGTGACAACTGGCGCAGGTGTTGTCATAGACGGCTTGACCAGCGGTATTGGCTTGCCCGGCGATGATCTGCTGCGCGCCGGCGGTTCCGCTTAGGAGGCCAATGGTGAGCAATAACAGGGAACGAGATAGAAAGGAACGCGGCAATGACATGGGGACTCTCGACTGATTATTTTTATGGGTTTCGGTTGTGCAAGGGACCGCCTTTACAAGCGGTGCATGACATTATCGCCATGCACCGCCTGCATCACACTCACGCGAGCGCTGATTCGAACAAGGCAAGCAGGCGGCCCCAGGCTTTTTCCGCCTGCGCTTCGTTGTAGACGGCGGAATCGATCACGCACCAGCCGTGCAGGGCATCGGCATAAACCTCGATTTCCGCGTTCAAACCATTGGCGGCGAAGGTATCGCGCAGCGTATCTTTTGCCGCGGGGTCGCCCTCGTCGTCATTGCTGGCGATGGCGATAAGGAAGCTGGCCTGCATTTGGGGAATCAAGAGGTGTGGGCTATTGCCCGCCGCCGTGGCAAGCCCGGCGCCATGGAAAGTTCCGCCCGCGCCAACCCGTTCGGGCACGGTGGCGGCGGCGCGCATCACCATCGGGCCGCCCATGCAATAACCAATCGTGCCTATTTTGCGCGCGGTATCCACGGCGCTTTGCTGATCCAGCCAACCGATGAAGGCGCGGGCGTCGGTAACGTGCGTCTCGGCGGTCAATTGTTGCGCCAGGGGCATGACGACATTACGCGTTGCCTCATCCTGAAAATTGGCGCCTTCCGGCACTACCGGCGCCTTGGCGCTGCGGTAGAACGGGTTTACCACCAGCACCGCGTAGCCGGATTCGGCAAGGCGCTTGCCCATGGCGCGAAACGCGGGGCGCAGGCCGAGGATGTCGGGCCATACCAATACCGCTGGCGCCGCGCCAGCCGCCGGATGCACGAAATAGCAATCCGCGACGCCATCCGGCGTGGTGATGGTAACTTCGCTTTCCGTCACCGTCTGCGCATTGGCGACGGGCGGCAGCATCATTGCCATGCCGGCGCCAGCGGAGAGCGCGCCAAACTGGCGGCGGCTGAGGCGGTTTTTTTGCAGGTAGGCGGTAGAGTCTTGCAAGGTGTCGAGATCGCACATGGTTTTTTCCTCTGACTCAAGGGGGGTGAACGTCAACAAAAGTGCCGCCGAGGATGACCGTTCCCGCCCGGCTTTGCAAGAGCGCCGCGCTGATTCCTCGCGCCGCCGCCACATTTTGTAACGATCAGTAGAGGTGCCATCGTCCTTGCCAGTGACCGGGAATCGCTATCGGCAAGCGAGTTCGAAGCGTCCAGAACCACTTGAGTGCGCAAGAAATGCGCAAAGGAGTTGCAATTAGCTACCGCATTCAGCTAGCTTTCAGTTACGGGCTAGTGCTTGTAACGGTACTACCGAGGGAAATTTGCGCCGTTATGCTCCAGCGGGCGAGGGGAGTGAAGCGTGTGGAATTTGAAGCCGGATCGAAAATCTATGGAAGAAATGCGGGATAAGGGTGAATTTACGCTTTCGATACGAAAAAATTACGCATATTTGACGGCCGGGCTGTAAGCAGAAAAGTTAATCTTGCCCCGAGTTTTCATTTTACGGCTCAATTATCCCCGCCCGTTACGTAGTCGGGCCCGATAGAACCAATATCAACTAATTCATCGAAAGTAATAACCAGGAGGCTTATCGTCCATGGCGCGTTCGTCCTGCAGCTTTGCACCAAGCAAAGCGCACACTTTGTTCATGCCCGCCGTATTGTGGCTGGCAATGCACGGCCTTTCGGCTCAGGCCCAGGCCCCCGTGAATGACGCTACGATTGCGGCCCAAAACGGGGTTGATGCCGCCGCGGCGGCGTCGCAGCAAGCGGTCAACCAGCTAGTTGATGAAGCGGCGTCGATCAGCGGGGAATATGCCCGCACGCTGGCGGAAATCGACAGCCTCAACCAATACAACAACCAATTGCAGAAGCAGGTAGATGCTCAATTGGCTGAAATCGCTTCGATTCAGGAGCAACTGAGCGAAATCGAAACCACCAACCGCGAAGTGCAGCCCTTGATGGAGCGGATGGTGCAGACGCTGGATCAGTTCGTGAAAGCCGACATTCCCTTCTTCTCCCAGGAGCGCGCTGACCGCGTGGCCAGGCTGGTGGCTCTGGTAGATCCTAGCAATACCGGTACCGCCATCTCCGAAAAATATCGCCAGATCCTTGAGGCTTACCAAATCGAATTGGACTATGGCCGTTCGCTGGATTCCTATCAGGGCACTCTGCCCGATGGCAAAGTCGTCCAATTCATCAGATTGGGCCGCGTGTCGCTGATGTACCGCACTCTGGACGGCCAGGAAACCGGCTACTGGGATGCCAACAGCAAGACCTGGGTACAAGACAACAGCTATCTTGAAGCCATTGGCGATGCGCTGTCCGTGGCCAATCAGGAAGGCGCGCCTGATCTGTTGCGCGTGCCCGTACCCGCTCCGAGGGCCGCACAATGAAAACGCTGTTCCGAAGTGTAATTCTTGCCTTGGGCGTTGCTGGCAGCGGCGCCGTATTAGCGCAGGCGTCGAGCATTGAGGCCGTTATTCAAGAAGCTCGCAGCGCCAGCGCAGCCGCGCAGCAACTGTTCAATCAGCGCGCCGCGCAGTTTCAAGCCGCCGATGAGGCGACGCGCACGACCATGATGAACGAAGCTCGCGCGCAACGCGATGCTCTGGCCGCGGAAGTAGCGCAAAAGAGCGCAACCTTCTCCGAGAACGATCTGGACATCACCGCCGCCAATACGGAGTTGCGTGGCGCGGCCAATGCCGTGGGCTTGGGTGAGCTGTTTGGCTTGGCGCGTCAGGTTGCCAGTGACACTGTTACGCAGTTTCAGCAGTCCTTGACTGGCGCGCAGTATCCGGACGATGACCGCATCGCTTTCTTGCAAGCGCTGGGCGCCGAAACCCGCATGTTGACCACCCCTCAGCTTGAGCGTCTGTGGCTGGAGCTGTCGCAGGAAATGGTTAGCCAGGGTGAAGTCGTCAAGTACAACGGCACCGTAGTATTGCCGGGCGGCGCTACCGAAAGTGCGCAGATCGTGCGCGTTGGACGTTTCACCGCCACCGCGGGCGATCGTTATCTGGCCTATATGCCGGAGTTGAACCGTTTGACCGTATTGCCGCGCCAGTTGGGCGAGCCTTTCAGTGGTGATGCAGCCAGACTGTCGAGCGCTACCAGCGGTTATGTGCAGGCGACGGTTGATGGCAGCTTGTCCACTGGCCAATTGCTGAGCATGTATGTTGAGCGTCCTACCCTCGAAGAACGTATTGAGCTGGGCGAAGAGGTAGGCTACGTGATCATCGTCGTAGGTCTCTTGGGCGCCGTGATATTCGTACTCCAGTTGCTCTACCTCATCTTCGCTCGCCTCAAGGTATCGAGTCAGGTGCGCAACCCTGGCGCGCCGCGCGCGAACAACGCCTTGGGCCGCGTACT
>JAITMI010000292.1 GCA_031277435.1 Pseudomonadales bacterium | reverse complement strand
CGCCGTGCCGTAGTTGTATTTTTTCACGCCCGCGTAGCGTTCCAGCGTATCGGGGCTGATGACCAATTTTTCGCCGCTCTTGTTGAGGCTGTGCTCCTTGACGATCTTGCGGCAGATTTTGGCGATTTCGCGTTCGAGGCCGCGCACGCCGGCTTCCTTGGTGTAGTGGCGGATCAGGGCCATGATGGCCTCGCTGGTGAATTCCACTTCGCCCGCGCGCAGGCCGTTGTTCTTGCGCTGTTTGGGGATCAGGTAACGCTCGGCGATGTTGCGTTTTTCATCCTCGGTGTAACCGGGCAGGCGGATCACTTCCATGCGGTCGAGCAAGGGGCCCGGAATGTTCATGGAATTAGCGGTACATAAAAATAATACGTCGGACAGATCGTAATCCACTTCCAGGTAGTGATCGTTGAAATTGTGGTTCTGCTCGGGGTCGAGCACTTCCAAGAGCGCGGATGCCGGATCGCCGCGATGGTCCATGCCCATCTTGTCGATTTCGTCGAGCAGGATCAGCGGATTTTTCACGCCGATCTTGGCCATGCGCTGACTCACCTTGCCGGGCAAGGAGCCGATGTAGGTGCGGCGATGGCCGCGAATTTCCGCTTCGTCGCGCACGCCGCCCAGCGCCATGCGCACGAATTTGCGGCCCGTGGCGCGGGCGATTGATTCGCCGAGCGAGGTCTTGCCGACGCCGGGCGGGCCAACCAGGCACAGAATCGGCCCTTTGAGTTTCTTGACCCGTTTCTGTACCGCCAGGTATTCCAAAATGCGTTCCTTGACGTCCTTCAGGCCATAGTGATCGTGTTCCAGCACCGCTTCGGCGCGGCCAATGTCGCTTTGAATCTTGCTGCGCTTTTTCCAGGGGACGTTGACCATCCAGTCCAGATACGTGCGCACCACCGAGGCTTCCGCCGACATTGGCGACATCATCTTGAGCTTGTTGAGTTCGCCCAGGGCTTTTTTGCGCGCTTCGGGCGGCATACCGGAGGCTTCGATTTTTTTCTTGGTTTCCTCGGCTTCGTTCGGCGCTGCGTCGTCGAGTTCGCCCATCTCCTTGTGGATGGCCTTGATCTGCTCGTTGAGGTAGTACTCGCGCTGGCTCTTTTCCATCTGCTTTTTGACGCGGCCACGGATGCGTTTTTCCACCTGGAAAATATCGATCTCGGATTCGACCAGCGCCATCAGGTGTTCGATGCGCGGTTTAAGGTTGGTCAGTTCCAGAATGTTCTGCTTTTCCTGCAATTGCAGCGACATGTGGGTGGCGATGGTGTCCACCAGGCGGCTCGGGTCGTCGATGCTGGTGATCGAGGTCAAGACTTCCGGGGAAATTTTCTTGCTCATCTGCACGTACTGGTCGAACTGCGACAAGAGCGAGCGCATCAAGGCGTCGATGTCTTTATCTTCGGTGACGTGGCCGCCGAGCGTGAGCACCTCGGCGGTGGCGTAAGGGCCGCTGAAATCGTAGTGGCGGATCTGCACCCGCTCGGTGCCTTCCACCAGCACCTTCACCGTGCCGTCGTTGACGTGCACCAGTTGCAGAATGCTGGCGACGGTGCCGATAGTGAATACGTCGCCCGGCCCCGGTTCTTCATCGGAATGCTGTTTTTGCGCCGCCAGCACTACTTTTTTGTCCGCCGCCATCGCCGCCTTGAGCGCTTTGATGGATTTGTCGCGGGCGACGAACAAGGGATGCACGATCTGGGGATAAACCACCACGCCGCGCAAAGGCAAAAAGGGAAGCTGAGTGCCGGTGATTGCTGTGACCATTGGTTATTCCATGACCTGAAAATTCATGACTCGGAACTGGCGCGGCCTCACGGAACCTCTCCCGCTGGCCAGACGCTGATTCACGCGCCCGCTTGTTTGTCCTTGGCGGGCAAGGCCGCCGCCGTGCCGACTTCGCTGTTTTCGTACATCAGCAAGGGCTCGGATTCCCCTTGGATCACCGATTCGTCGATGATGACCTTGGTGACGTTTTTCTCCGAAGGAATCTTGTACATGCTTTCCAGCAAGACCGACTCCATGATCGAGCGCAAACCGCGCGCGCCGGTTTTGCGTTCCTTGGCCTTGCGGGCGATGGCGCGCAGCGCGTCGTTGCGGAACTGGATTTCCACCCCTTCCATCTCGAACAGTTTGGCGTATTGCTTGATGAGCGAGTTGCGCGGCTCCTTGAGAATGCGCACCAGCGCCTCCTCGTCCAGCTCGCTGAGCGTGGCGATCATCGGCAGGCGGCCGACGAATTCCGGAATCAGGCCGTATTTGACCAAATCTTCCGGTTCGACCTCGCGCAGGGTTTCGCTCATCTTCGGTTCGTTGGCCTGGCTGCGCACTTCGGCGGTGAAGCCGATGCCGCTCTTGGTGGAACGGTCGCGGATGACTTTGTCGAGGCCGGCGAAAGCGCCGCCGCAAATGAACAGGATGTTGGAGGTATCCACTTGCAAGAATTCCTGCTGCGGATGTTTGCGCCCGCCCTGCGGCGGTACCGAGGCCACGGTGCCTTCGATCAGTTTCAACAGCGCCTGCTGTACGCCTTCGCCGGAGACGTCGCGGGTGATCGAGGGGTTGTCGGCCTTGCGGGAAATCTTGTCGATCTCGTCGATGTAGACGATGCCCACCTGGGCTTTTTCGACATCGTAATCGCACTTTTGCAAGAGTTTCTGAATGATGTTTTCCACGTCCTCGCCCACGTAGCCGGCTTCGGTCAGCGTGGTGGCGTCGGCGATCGTGAACGGCACGTCCAAAAGGCGCGCCAGGGTCTCCGCCAGCAAGGTCTTGCCGGTGCCGGTGGGGCCGATGATGAGGATGTTGCTCTTGCCCAGCTCGACTTCGTCGTTCTTGTGCTGGTAATTGAGCCGTTTGTAATGGTTGTACACCGCCACCGCCAGGATCTTCTTGGCTTTTTCCTGGCCGATGACGTATTGATCCAAAATGGCGCAGATTTCACTCGGGGTAGGCAGTTCGCGCGGATCGCCCTTGCCGTTTTTGTCCTGAATATCCTCGCGGATGATGTCGTTGCACAGATCCACGCATTCGTCGCAGACGAACACGGAAGGGCCGGCGATGAGCTTGCGCACTTCATGCTGGCTCTTGCCGCAGAAGGAGCAGTACAACAATTTACCGGAGTCGTCTTTGGATTTGTCGCCAGCCATGTGGCCCTCGCTACAGCCGCAAAATAAGCAGGTAAGATGCAGTCATTCCCGTCAATTTACAAGTCCCGCGCCGGGTTTTGGCGCGTCAGCGACGCGCCAACTGGGCCCGGTCAAACGCGCATCAAACGGCGGGCGGCGTGATGATGCGGCGATCGAGCACTTTGTCGATCAGGCCGTATTCCACCGCTTGACTGGCGCTCATGAAATTGTCGCGGTCAGTATCGCGCGCGATGACTTCCACCGGCTGCCCGGTATGCTCGGCCATGACGCGGTTGAGCTTGTCCTTCAGCGCCAGAATTTCCTTGGCGTGAATCGTGATGTCGGACGCCTGGCCCTGAAAGCCGCCGCTCGGCTGATGGATCATCACGCGCGAATTCGGCAGCGCGTAACGCTTGCCCTTGGCGCCGCCGGTGAGCAGCAAGGCGCCCATACTGGCGGCCTGGCCGATGCACATGGTGCTGACGTCGGGCTTGATGAATTGCATGGTGTCGTAAATCGACATGCCGGCGGTGACCACGCCGCCGGGCGAGTTGATGTACAGGTGGATGTCCTTGTCCGGGTTTTCCGATTCCAAAAACAGCAATTGCGCCACCACCAGATTGGCCATGTAGTCTTCCACCGGCCCGGTCAAAAATACGATGCGGTCCTTCAGCAGGCGGGAATAGATGTCGTAAGAGCGTTCACCGCGCGCGGTCTGCTCCACCACGATCGGCACCAGGGCCGCGTACTCTTCCACCCGCTTACGGTCGTAAGCGTCATTAGCGTCGAACTTGCTCATGAAGATTCCTTGAAAAATTCCGTGATGCGAAGGGAAAGGATCAGCCTTCAGATTGGGGCGCGGCGCTCGGCTTCAAGGCGTCTTCGTAACTGCATGACGTTTCGGTAACCTGCGCCGTTTGCAGCACTTGATCGACCACCGCTTCTTCGAGCGCCATCGCCTCGACCTGCGCCAGTTGTTCCTTGTTGTTGTAGTACCAGTGGATCACGTCCTGCGGTTTTTCATAGCTCTCGGCCATTTCTTCCACCAGCGCGCGCACCTTGGCGGGGTCGGCTTGCAGTTGTTTTTGCTGGATCACTTCGCTCATCACCAGGCCCAGGCCCACGCGGCGTTCGGCCTGCGCGCGGAAGAGTTCATCGGGCAACATGCTGGGGTCGATCCTGGCATTGCGGCCACCGTATTGTTGCAGCGCCTGCTGCCGCAATACGTTGACTTCGCCGGCCACCAGCGCCTTGGGCAGGGTCAGTTCGTGAATCTTCATCAGCCCATCGAGCACCTGGTTGCGCAGATTGTTGCGCACGGCGCGCTTGAGCTCGCGCGCCATGTTGTTTTTCACTTCGCGGCGGAAGGCGTCGAGCCCGCCTTGCTTGATGTCGAAGGAAGCGAAGAAGGCGTCATCCAGCTCTGGCACTTGCGGCGCCGCGAGCTTGTTGACCGTGACTTTGAATTGCACGTCTTTGCCAGCCAGATCAGCGGCGTGGTAGTCCTCGGGGAATTTCAGATCCAAGGTGCGGGTTTCGCCCGCCTTGGCACCAACGAGGCCGGCTTCAAAACCGTCAATCATGCGCTTGGAACCGAGGATCAGCTTGACGCCATCGGCGCTGCCGCCTTCAAAGGCTTCGCCATTGATCGTGCCGGTGAAATCGATCGTTACCTGATCGCCCTCGCGCGCGGGGTCGCTGCTATCCTGCCAAGTTTGGCGCTGCTTGCGCAGGGTGTCGATCATGGTATCGACGTCGGCGTCGCTGATGTCGGCGACCTTGCGTTCCACTTTGATGGTGGAGAAATCGCCCAGCGTGATTTCCGGATACACCTCGAAATACGCTTCGAATTCCAGGCTCTGACCGGCTTCCCAAGCCTTGGGCGTAATGCGCGGCTGGCCGGCGGGGCGCACTTTTTCCTGGCCCAGAGCTTCGTAATAGCTTTGGCTCATCACTTCGCCCAAGACCTCCTGCCGCACGCCTTTGCCGTAGCGCTCGCGCACTACTTTCAAAGGCACTTTGCCCTTGCGGAAACCGGGAATGGAGATCGTCTTGGCGGCTTCCTGCAAGCGCGACTCGACCTGGCTTTCCACCTGCTCCGGCGGAACGGCGATGGTCATTTTGCGCTCGAGGGGGGACAGGGTTTCAATGGAGACTTGCATGGAGGCTTCCGAAGATGCGAAATGGGTGAAAGAAACCTCTTCCAAATCAATTAGTTAAAAGAGGCGCGCGGAAATTTGAGGGGCGAATTCTGCCATAGGGCGGCGGCTTATTCAACCGAGACAGCCGGCCAAAACGGACACTTTACGAACGCCGCCACACCCGCCCCCTGGCATATAAATTGCGTTGTTTTCTTGCCTGGACATCTTCAGTAGCTTTGCCCCCACTCGTTAGCCCGGGGCGGCGATACGCGGCGTCAGCCGAGTGGAGCAAAAAACCAATATCAAGGCCCTGGGCTAACGGAGACCACTCCGCTTTCCCCTTATCTTTTACTACCTCCCTCCCCTGCCTCATTCCGAAAACGCAGCGACGCCGAATTGATGCAGTAACGCAACCCCGTGGGCGCGGGACCGTCGGGAAACACATGCCCCAGATGCGCGTCGCAATGCGCGCAGGTCACTTCCACGCGGCGCATCCCGTGCGACAAATCCACATGCTCCTCAATAAGCGCCTCCGCCGCCGGTTCATAAAAACTGGGCCAGCCGCAGCCGGCGTCGAACTGCGTGAGCGAGGAAAACAAAGGCGCATCACAGCAGCGGCAACGGTATTCGCCCGCCTCACCCGTGACTTGCCAATAGGCGCCGGTGAATGGACGCTCGGTGCCCTTCTGGCGTGTGACGCGATACTCTTCGGGGCTGAGCTCGGCTTGCCATTGGGATTCGCTTTTGCTGATTTTGCTCATTTGTTCCAACCTGTGGCGTGTTCACATTATTTGACTATTTGGCCGATATTTTTGCCGGGACTTTCGTCGATGTCTGAGTCAGGAATTTTACCCGAAGGGTGGTGATGCCGCAGGGCCGCGCAGCTTCCCATAATTGAATGGAAGAACCATGAAGCGACGCCTGCTGGTTACCCTTAGCGCCATGCTGCTTGGCACCCTGACGGGTGAGACGATCTACTGGAGCGTGTCATCGCCCGGCGCTCCAGAGTCCGTCCGGTTCTGGGCCGCGTATTTAGCGCTCGAAGAGTGGCCTGAGTATTTCACGCTGCTGCCCGGAATCTTCCTGAGATTGATCCAGATGATCATCGCGCCTCTGGTCTTCTCGTCCATAATCATCGGCATTTCCCGCATGAACGATAGCGCGGCCATCGCCAGGATCGGCGGCAAGGCGCTGCTGTGGTCCATCGCCGCCAGCCTGATTTCACTAACGCTCGGTCTGGGATTGGCCCATGCGTTTCGGCCAGGGGTCGGTTTCGGCCTCAACGGCGATGAAAATATCCCTGATCTGGAAAGCCCCAAAACGCTGTACCAGTTTATCCTGGACATATTCCCCACCACCCTCGCCAATGCGATGGCGCAAAACAACATCCTGCAAACGGTGGTCTTTTCACTCTTCACCGGGGTGGCGATCACCGCGCTCGGCTTGCAGAGCGGGCGCATTGTCGCGCTATGCGAAGAGTTGTCCAAAATCATGCTGCAAATCACCGGGTACGTGATGCGTTTTGCACCCTTCGCGGTGTTTGGCGCGCTGGCCAACGTGGTCGGCACGCAAGGTCTGGGGGTCATCGTCACCAATTATTTCCCGATGTTCGGCGAGGTTTATGCCGGCCTCTTGCTGTTGTGGGGGCTATTGTTCCTGACTGGCTGGTGGTTTTTGGGTAGGCGCATCAACATGCTGTGGCGTTATATCCGCGAATCCTTGCTGCTCAGTTTCTCCACCGCCTCCTCGGAGGCCAGCATGCCGCAACTGTTTGAACAGCTCGACCGCTTCGGCGTGCCGCGCCGTATTTCCGGCTTCACGCTCCCGCTGGGCTACAGCTTCAGCCTCGCCGGCTCGATGATGTACATGAGTTTTGCCGTCCTCTTCATCGCGCAGGCTTATGACATGGAGGTTTCGCCGCTCACGCAGTTATGGATGCTGCTGACGCTGATGGTCATTTCCAAAGGCATTGCCGGGGTGCCACGCGCCAGCCTCATCGCGATTGCCGCCACGCTCTCGCAGTTCGGCTTGCCGCGCGAAGGCATCGCGCTGCTCGCCGCCATCGACACCTTCCTCGACATGGGCCGTTCCGCCACCAATGTGTTCAGCAACGCAGTCGCCTCCGCGGTCATCGCCCGCAGCGAGCGCATGTTGCAGGCCCCGCGCGACCCCGACGCCCCGGCGCCCAAGGCGCCCTCTCACAGCCCCTCCGAAGGCCGGGGCGGCCTGAACCTCGATCCAGGGCAGGGCGAAAACAGTAGTTGAGACGGCTCCAAGGATGATAAGTATTACCTGAATTCCATGTAGCGATAAAAATTACCTGAATTTAATGTCTTGCTTTTGAGGTAAAAGGCTGTTTATCATCCAAAGCACATAACAACAAC
>JAITMI010000203.1 GCA_031277435.1 Pseudomonadales bacterium | reverse complement strand
ACGCTCAAGGCGGTGATTCATTGCCAGGGTTCCACCAGTTTCATGATGGCGCTGTGCGCCGGGCTTTTGCCCGAGGTGTCGAGCGTGGTCGCCAATGCCGTGGCGCTGCATCCGGTGGTGCCGCATCTGGCGCGCGCCAAGTCCGCCATCGCCACCGATCTGGTGGGCCTGTGCACCGACTACCTCAATCCACAGTGGGGCCTGTATCGTAGCGGCATCGTGCCCACCTTGATCAACTGGTGGGTACGCGCCACGCATCACGAATGCGACAACCCGGTGTGCAAACATTCCAGTTTCGTTTACGGCACGGGTTCGCCCACTTTGTGGCGGCACGAAAATCTTAATGAACGCACGCATGAATGGATCAAAGGCGAATTCGCCGCCGTGCCGCTGAGTTTTTTCCGCCAGATGGCGGATTGCATCGCCGAAGGGCATCTGCGTTCGACTGGCGTTTATGAACAATTACCGCGCAATTTCGTCGCGCAGGCGCCGAAAACGTCCGCGCGCATTTTGTTTTTGTGCGGGGAACGCAATGCCTGCTTCGTCAGCGAAGGCATGGCGCGCACTTACGATTTCTTCGAACAACATGCACCGGGCCGGCACGATTTTCAGCAAGTCGCCGGTTACGGCCACCTGGATATTTTCATCGGCCAGAACGCCGCGCAAGAAGTCTTGCCTTTGATCGTCGATGAACTGGGAAAAACGAGATGAATTTATGAATGAAATACAGCATTCCACAATCTCCGTCCTCGCGCCCTCCATCCCCAACCGCAACGCATTGATTTTACCCGGCGGCGGTTTGCGCGTCGCTTACCAGGCCGGCGCGGTGCAGGCGCTGTACGATGCCGGTTTGCGTTTTTCTTACCTTGGCGCTTCCTCCAGCGGCACGCTGAACCTGGCCGCGCTCTTGAGCGGCGTCTGGCCCAGCGAACTTTGCCGCCGCTGGCGCGAATTGCCAGTGCGCCCCTTGGCGGCGGCGTTTGGTTTGCCCTGGCGTGAAGATGGCGCTGATTTCGACAAGATCGAGCGAGCGCTGTTCGCGCCCTTGGGCATCGACATCGCGCATTTGCGCCAGGCGCAGGGCGTAGAGGCGCGTTTCATGATCGGCGACGCCCAGGCAAAAAGCGTGTTCCCAATGCCACCCGAGGCGATGACGCGCGAATTGCTGCTAGGCGCCGCCAGCTTGCCCTTCCTTACGCCACCGCTCAGTCAAAATGGCTGGCTGTGGACCGATGCCGCCTGGCTGCGTGAGTGCGATCTGCAAGCGGCGGTGCGTAGCGGCGCCAACCGGCTGTGGGTGGTGTGGAGTCATGGCGGCGCGCTGCGCCTCGATACTGGACTGCTCGATCATTATATGCAGATGATCGAAATGAGCATGATCGCGCGCCTCAAGGCGGAACTTGATGCCATCGCCGAGATCAATACACGCATCGCGGCGGGCGAAGCGCCGTTTGGCTACTGCGAGCCCATCGAAGTTACGTTAATCACCCCCGAACAGCCCTTGCCACGCGACCCTGATTTTCTGAGCGGGCGCATTGATGCCGCCGCGCTGATCGCCTACGGCTACCGCGATGCCCGCCGCGTGTTCATGCGTGGCGCGCCAAGCCCGCTCGATGACAGAGCCACCACACTGCGCGAACCAAGCGAAGGGCTGCGTTTCCGCGAAGTGATGCGAGGCCGCATTTGTTTTGGCGAAACCGACCCCGAACGCGGCTATGCCAGCGAGGCGGCCATGCCGGTCTCGCTGCATGGTGTCATTGACATCGGCGACACGGCGGCCTTCGTCGCTGATCCCGCGCATGAAGGGGAATTGAGCGGCCATCTCGAAGCACATCGCCTCGGCGGCTGGCTGCCCGCCACCAGTGGCCGCTTCGGCTTATTCACTCCCAGCGGTGAAGCGGGGCTCTATCACATGCTTTATGGAATGAACATTTTGATAGAGGGCCGCTCATATTATTTCGATGGCCGCAAACAAGTACGCATCGCCGCGCCGTGGCAACTGTGGCGCGCTACCACCACGCTCTACGTGCAATTGCGCGAAGGCAACGCCAATGGCGCGGTAGTCGCGGCGGGACAGTTGCATTTGGGGGCGAAGGAGTTGTTTGATCTCTTGAGCACCTTGCAAGCGGTTGGTTGCCGCTCACGTTTGGCGCGCTGGCGTTCGCTGTGGCGCTTCTTGCGCGTTTTCAGTTCTGAACTGATCCGTATTTATGTGCTGCGGCGGGGGTAAATATGAATGAATCGGAAGAAGAAAGCGGCTATGTCGCGCCTGAACGGCAACTTTATATTCGGCGTAAAGCAGCGGTAAGGTGGTTTGATCTGCGCCAGCTTCTGGCGACCGCCGCCAAGACGATTGCCGCTACGATCGTCGGGCCGATGAGCGGACGGCGCGAACTGATGGCGGCGCTCGATCCGCTCGATGGCACTAACAAGAATTACGTCGATCTGTCGCAGTGCGGCCCTGAACTGTGGCTCGATTACTTGGCTGACACCGGCGATGGCTGGAATGCCACCACCTCGGTTGCCTGGCTCTTGGGGCGTGACGCCTTATTGCTTGACCGTGAGGGCCAGCCCACGCCGCAAGCGATTCCCCCCACGCAAGCGGAACTGGACCTGAAGGCCAGCGCTGAACAGATTTTATTGCCGCGCGGCGAAGTATTGATCGCGGGCGGCGATGAGGTTTATCCCACCGCATCCGCCAAGGATTATCAGCGCCGCTTGATACGGCCCTTCGAGTGCGCGCGATTTTCGCAGGATCCGCCACGGCAAATCCTGGCGATTCCCGGCAATCACGACTGGTACGATGGCTTGACGGCTTTTATCAGACTGTTCTGTCAAAAATTCGACGCCCGCCGCTGGATCGGCGCCTGGCGAACGCGCCAGTGGCGCTCTTATTTCGCCGTCAAACTGCCGCATGGCTGGTGGTTGTGGGGCATCGACGTCGCGCTGGGCGATGACATCGATCCGCCGCAATTGGATTATTTCCGCGCCATGTCCAAACATCTGCAAGCGGATGAGCGCGTGATTCTGTGCATTCCAGAACCGCATTGGGAAATGGGCCGCGACGGTTCCGAGAATTCGGAAGCGATGATCCACGAGATGGAGGACAAGCTGACGATTTTCCAGCGCCTGGCGACGCACAATAAAGCCACCGGCATCAAACTGATTCTGACGGGCGATCTGCACTATTACGCGCATTACCGCAGCATCGCGCGGCCAGCCAGCGGCAAGGTGGCGGATTACAACCATTACCTCGTATGCGGCGGTGGCGGCGCCTTTGGCCTGGGCACGATTTGCGCGCCGGATGGCCCGGTGAATGTTGGCGCCGATAAAGCCGAGCTGATGCGCGGCGGCCTGTTTCCATCCCGCACGGATTCGGCGCGTATACGCAATGGTATCTGGCGTTTTCCGCTACGCAATCCGGGTTTTACTGCTCTTTTGGTAGCCGTGCAGTTGATCGCGCTCTGGCTGGTTGGCGCCTTGCGGCCGCCAGAAGGCGGTGAGGTGAGCTGGGTCACCTATGCCATGAGCCAGGCCGCCAAAACTCAAAAATTATCGCTGTCCAATTTGAGCGATTTTTTGTGGCAAGTGCTCCGGGTGTTGCCGTATCCGGCGCTACTGGCCGGTACGCTGGCGATCTTTGCGGGTTTTATT
>JAITMI010000400.1 GCA_031277435.1 Pseudomonadales bacterium | reverse complement strand
GGGATGGCCGGAAAGGAGCGTACAGGGACGTACTTGCAGCGTGTCTCGGCAAGGCCATCGCCAGCGCGGACCTTTAACCCGAACGAAACTACACCAAATTCCCCTTGCGCCCGCCATATTCCCAACTATAGTGCGGCGCATGAATCCCGCGCTCCGCATCCTGCAACAAGTCTTTGGTTACGACTCCTTCCGCCCGCCTCAGGCCGAGATCATCGCCACGCTGATCGAAGGCGGCGACGCCTTGGTATTGATGCCCACTGGCGGCGGCAAATCCCTGTGTTATCAGATTCCGGCGCTGGTGCGCGAAGGCTGCGCGGTGGTGATTTCGCCCTTGATCGCGCTGATGCAGGATCAGGTCTCGGCGCTGCACGAATTGGGATTGCGCGCGGCGTATTTGAATTCCACGCTGGCTTGGGACGAGGTGCGGCGGGTTGAGGATGCGCTACTGCGCGGTGAACTTGATCTCTTGTATCTGGCGCCGGAGCGGCTCAAGCAAGAACGCACGCTGGAACTGTTGAAGCAAGCATCGCTGGCGCTGTTCGCCATCGACGAGGCGCATTGCGTGTCGCAGTGGGGGCACGATTTCCGCGCCGATTATCTCGAACTCGACAAGCTGGCAGTGGAGTTTCCCGCGGCGCCGCGCATCGCGCTCACCGCCACCGCCGACGTGCGCACGCGCAAGGAAATCATCGAGCGTTTGCATTTACACCAGGCGCGTCAATTCATCGCCGGTTTCGATAGGCCCAACATTTGTTATCGCATCGCGCTCAAGGAAAATCCGCGCAAACAATTATTGCGCTTTTTGCGCGAAGAACATCCGCGCGACGCTGGCATCGTCTACTGCATGTCGCGGCAAAAAACCGAAGAAACCGCCACTTGGCTAGCGCAGGAAGGCTTCAACGCGCTGCCGTATCACGCCGGCCTCAGCGCGGCGCAGCGCGAGGCAAATCAAGCGCGATTCTTGCGCGAGGACGGCATTATCATGGTAGCCACCATCGCTTTTGGAATGGGCATTGATAAACCAGACGTGCGTTTCGTCGCGCACCTGGACATGCCCAAAACCATCGAAGCCTATTACCAGGAAACCGGCCGCGCCGGGCGCGATGGGCACAGCGCCGATGCGCTCTTGCTCTACGGCCTGCAAGACGTGCTCAAGCTGCGGCAGATGCTGGCGCAGTCGCAAGGCAGCGAGGAATTCAAGCGCGTGGAACAGCACCGCCTCAACGCCATGCTGGGCCTGTGCGAGCTGACCACCTGTCGCCGCGAGGCGCTGTTGCGCTACTTCGGCGAAACTTTGCCAAGGCCCTGCGGCAATTGCGATACCTGCCTGCACCCGGTACAAACCTGGGACGCCACCGAAGCCGCGCGCCTGGCCCTGAGCGCGGTATATCGCACCGGGCAGCGTTTTGGCGTCAATCATCTGATCGACGTGCTGCGCGGCGGCAATAATGACAAAGTGTTCCAATTCAGTCACCAGCACCTCAATGTCTATGGCCGCGGCGCACAGTTGAGCGCCAACGAATGGCGCTCCTTATTCCGCCAACTGGTAGCGCGCAATTATCTGAGCGTGGACCTCGACGCTTACGGCGGCCTGCGCCTGGAACAATCCTGCCGCGCCCTTTTGCGCGGCGAAGAAACACTGGCGCTGCGCAGCGACATCAGCGTCAAGCCCGCCAAAGCCGCAAAAGCCGCCAAGCGCGACAAAGCCCAAAATACGCCCCCGCCCGCGCCGCTCAATCTCGACCCCGCCCTGTGGGAAGCGCTACGCGCCCTGCGCCGGCGCCTGGCCGACGCGCAGCAAGTGCCGCCCTACGTCATCTTCCCCAACAGCACGCTGGAAGAACTGTGCCAGCGCCGCCCCGCCACCCTGGACGAGTTCAGCCACATCAGCGGCGTGGGCGCCAGCAAGCTGGAGCGTTATGGACCGGCCTTCGTGGAGCTGTTGCGGCAACATGTTTGAGCCCGGCTAGGGGATTCGCCGCCGCCATTTGTCTAATGATGACAAGGGCGCTTTTGCCGATTCTCGCGGGGATCGGGCGGCTGCCCAAGACAATCGTTCATGAGCTTATTTTTTCAAGGGGGCGGGCATGCCCAAATCGGGGGCCCAGGGTACGCCGGGCAACTCGCTGGTGTCGTGGCTGGGGGAGTTTCTTACTTATCGGCCTTTACTGTTCAAGATCATAGGCCGCATCGTCAGGCCCGATGACATCGAAGACATCGTGCAGGAAACTTTCGTGCATTCTTATGCTGCGGCGCGCAAGCAAAAAATTCATAATCCCAGAGCCTTCATGG
Organism: Pseudomonadales bacterium; assembly: GCA_031277435.1. Classification (GTDB taxonomy): domain Bacteria; phylum Pseudomonadota; class Gammaproteobacteria; order Pseudomonadales; family Pseudohongiellaceae; genus CAILUG01. The sequence continues at coordinate 857 of JAITMI010000400.1, read as the reverse complement.
TTACCACGGCGCGCAATATTGCGTTCAATCACCTTAAAAGCGCGGATAAAAAATTGAAATGTTCGATCGAGGACGTAGCCGAGGAAGAACTGGCCACGCCCGAACATCTGGTGGAGGACGATTGTCAGTCCGCTGAGCGCTTTTTGGTGTTCTGCCGCGCCGTGGCGCAGCTTCCCGTGCAATGCCGCCGCGTTTTCATCTTGAAGAAAGTGTATGGCTTGAGCCAAAAAGAAATCGCCGATTATCTTGGCATTTCACCCAGCACCGTCGAAAACCACATATCGAAAGGCATGGCGATGGCGGTGCGCTATATGTACAGCAAAGGCCACCTGGAAGAAGATGAAAGCTGAAGCCGCGCCGGCGTCGAATATTTTTAGCAATAGGAACGACACAAGTGAACAATAACGTAATCCCGTTTACTCACCAGCGCAAAGCGCGCGAAGAGAAATGCGAGCGGGCTTGCATATGGCTGACTCGCCTGGACGCGGGCGCTACCTTCGAAGATAAGCAGGAATTGGGCAGGTGGCTCGATGAAGATGCCTCGCATCCGCGCATATTGCTGGAAATGGCCGCGCTGTGGGACCAAATGTCCATGTTGTCGGAATTGTCGGAAATTTTTCCGCTGGATCACTATGCCCGCTTGCAACAAAACAGGCTGCACCGCAGGAGACGGCTACTGATTGCCAGCGCGCTGCTAGTGGGCGGCGTGGCGCTCGGTGGGGCTGCCTTCATGCACGGCGAATTGGCGCGCTACCTGGAGCGCGATACCAAGACCAATTATCAGACCGCCGTCGGCGAACGCCGAACGCTCACGCTGCCCGATGGATCAGAAGTCATGCTGAACACCAATACCCTGG
>JAITMI010000297.1 GCA_031277435.1 Pseudomonadales bacterium | reverse complement strand
ACTCGGTCGAAGCGGCGAAGAATTCCAACCTCAAGCACCGCCCGGTTGGCCTGGGCCTGATGGGGTTTCAGGACGCGCTCTACGTGCAGCAAATCCCCTATTCTTCCGAAGCCGCGGTGAATTTCGCCGACCGCACCATGGAAGTCATCAGCTATCACGCCATCGAAGCCTCCAGCCTCCTGGCCGAGGAACGCGGCGCTTATTCCACGTTCAAAGGTTCCCTGTGGGATCGCGGTATTTTACCGATCGAGTCACTGGAACTCTTGCGCACCGAACGCGGCGCCGAGTATCTCGACATCGATAACTCGCGCCTGCTCGACTGGGACACCCTGCGCGCGCGCGTACAACAAAAAGGCATGCGCAATTCCAACGTAATGGCGATCGCCCCCACCGCCACCATCGCCAACATCTGCGGCGTGTCGCAGAGTATTGAACCTACGTACCAGAACCTGTACGTGAAATCGAACCTCTCCGGCGAATTCACCGTGGTGAACCCCTACCTGATCCACGACCTCAAGGCGCGCGATCTGTGGGACAGCGTGATGCTCAACGACCTCAAGTATTACGAAGGCAGCGTGCAGAAAATCGACCGCATTCCGGACGATCTCAAGGTGCTCTACGCCACCGCGTTTGAAATCAATCCGCGCTGGCTGGTGGACGCCGCCAGCCGCCGCCAGAAATGGATCGATCAGGCGCAATCGCTCAACCTTTACATCGCCGACGCCAACGGCAAGAAGCTGGACGTCACCTACCGCATGGCCTGGCTGCGCGGTTTGAAGACCACCTATTATTTACGCGCTCTCGCCGCCACCAGCACCGAAAAAAGCACCGTGGCCACCGGCACCTTGAACAAGGTCTCGGCGGGGCCCATCGATGAAGGCTTGAGCGGCGACCCCGCCGAAGTGCCCAAGGCTTGCTCCATCGACAACCCCGACTGCGAATCCTGCCAGTAATCGCGGCGGACGCCCCATAAAAGAACGCCAAGTACGAAATGTAACGCAGGAGAAAAACACATGCTCAACTGGGATGAATTCAACGCCGAGGACACGCCGGCCCCCATCAATGACGCCGTCAAGGCCGCCGCCAAGACCGCGGTAGAAGCGCCGCGCTCGCCCAGCGCGCCGGCGCCAAGCGAAATCGAGCCCTTCGACGCACCCGCGCCACGCTTCATCAAAGCCGCCGCGCCAGAAGCCGCCGACCCAATAGCGCAGGCCAAACAAGCGGTAGCCGCGCTCGACCCTAGCGAAGGCGAGGCCGAACTCGCCGGCGTCGCCGAGCGCGTCACCGTGGATCAAAAACGCATGATCAACTGCCGCGCCGATCTCAACCAACTGGTGCCCTTCAAATACGAATGGGCCTGGCAAAAATACCTCGACGGCTGCGCCAACCACTGGATGCCGCAAGAAATCAACATGAACGCCGACATCGCGCTGTGGAAAAAACCCGACGGCCTCACGCCCGACGAACGCATCATCGTCAAGCGCAGCCTCGGTTTCTTCTCCACCGCCGATTCGCTGGTAGCCAACAACCTGGTGCTCGCCACCTACCGCCTGATCACCAACCCCGAATGCCGCCAGTACATCCTGCGCCAGGCTTTCGAGGAAGCGATCCACACCCACGCTTATCAATACTGCATCGAATCGCTCGGCATGGACGAAGGCGAAATTTTCAACATGTATCACGAAATTCCCAGCGTGGCGAAAAAAGCCAGTTGGGGCCTCAAATACACCCGCCAGATTTCTGACCCCACGTTCAAAACCGGCACGGTGGAAACCGATCAATTGCTCTTGAAAAACCTGATCGCGTTCTACTGCTGCATGGAAGGCATTTTCTTTTACTGCGGCTTCACCCAGATTCTTTCCATGGGCCGCCGCAACAAAATGACCGGCACTTCCGAACAGTTCCAGTACATCTTGCGCGACGAGTCGATGCACCTGAATTTCGGCATCGACATGATCAACCAGATCAAACTCGAAAATCCGCATTTATGGAACGAGGAGATGAAACAAACCGCCACGCAAATGATTCTCGAAGCCACCCAGCTCGAAATCGACTACGCGCGCGACACCATGCCGCGCGGCGTGCTCGGCATGAACGCGGCGATGATGGAAGAATACCTGCAATTCATCGCCAACCGCCGCCTGGCGCAACTCGGCCTTAAGGAACAATTCCCCGGCGCCCAAAATCCCTTCCCCTGGATGAGCGAAATCATGGATCTGCGCAAGGAAAAGAATTTCTTTGAAACTCGCGTCATCGAATACCAGACCGGCGGCGCCCTGAGCTGGGATTGACGCATCCACACCTACCCGGAGAGCAGCATGGCCGACAAAAACGAGTTTGAGCACAACGCCGAACAAGCCCTGATGACGCTCGAACAGCTCAGCCAGACCCTGGAAGTCATGACCTGCGTGGTCGATCGTCTGAAAAACCAGCTCGCCCGCCAGCTCTCGCTCAACGCCGAACTATTCCAGGACGAAGAACGGCTACGCAAAGCCCAGGCGCAAGAACGCGCCGAAGCGGCGCTGCAATTGCAACAAGAGAGCTTCGTGGTGGAAATTACGCAGCGGGAGATGGAGGAAGGCGGCAAAGGCAAGAAGGTGGTGCACTGAGAAGATTCCGGACAAGCCCGCCATCATCATTGCCGCTTTCATTGGCATGAGGGCTTTTTCCGGTCTTCCCTAATAGTCAAGCCTGATGTTTCGCACTAACATAGAAGGGAAAATCCATACAGGCACGCAGTTTATGAAGCTAGAGCACGTCTCTATCCGCAACTATCGCTCAATCAAGGAGCTGGACATAGACTTTGAGGTCTCTTGCAAAGTTCTGGTAGGCATTAACGAATCTGGCAAGTCCAACATTCTCAACGCGCTACACCTGTTGCATCCAGAGGTTCAACCAAGCAGCAAGGACATCCGCGACCCCATCAAGGGAGAGCCGCAACCGACCGAAGCGTTCGTCAGGTTCGTGTTCTCGTTTTCGGAGGATGAGGGCGCTGAAATTTATGACACGGTCAAACCGCGTTTTCTGAGCAAGAACTTCGACGAGGCGATAATACGCATAAACGACAACGATTTGTCGCTCTACGCGTTTTGCCTCAGCCGCGAAGGCATCTATAGCGCCAATCTTCTTACCTCCCAAAAACATTACCTTTATTGGGCGGTTTCCCGGCGCTCGGGTATTTTCCCGCACTGGAAAAAAGTCATGCCCGGCTGCCCCGCCACTGTCTCCGTCGCGGCGCCGGATGGCGTGAAGCGTTTATTGCAAGAATATGAAATCGTAAATACCAAGGATTTCCCCGACATCCCAGAGCAGTACCTGCAACCTTTGGACGCGGAATTTCTCAACGCGATAGTCGGGCAGGTCAGCTCAACGAAAACCAAGGAGTGGCTGCCCAAAACCTTGTTCTGGCGCTATAGCGACGACCTCTTGCTACCCTCCAAAATAAACATCGCGGCTTTTTGCGCTGCCCCCGATATGTGCGTGCCGCTGAAACACATGTTCAACCTGCACAATATCTGGGAAATCAAAACCGCGATCGATACCGCGAAGGACGGTTCCGCGAACGCCTTGAAAAATTTATTGGCGCGCGTCGCCGATACCGCAACCCAGCATTTCCATGAGGTGT
>JAITMI010000261.1 GCA_031277435.1 Pseudomonadales bacterium | reverse complement strand
CGTCGTCCTCGTCCCAGTTCTTCATGAACAGCCCTTCCACCGTATGGCCTTGTTGCAAAAGCAACAGCGCGGCGACCGAAGAATCGACGCCGCCGGACATGCCAACGATGATTTTGCCGCGCGTGTGGGTCATGGCGAAGGCTGAGCCGGATGATGGTAAATGAGGTCCAAAGGATAGCGTTTGCCTTGCAAATAGTCGCGCAGGCAGCGCCTGACGATGGGGCTGCGCGCGGCGAAGGCAGGGTCGAGAATCGCCGCCGCCGGCAGCCAATGCGCGGCGATGATGCCTGTATCAAGCTGCCGCTGCGCTTCATGCCCGAGTGGCCGCGCGGCGAAACAGTAGCGCAGGTAAGTAATGCCGTTCACTGCCGGGTAATGGTAGATGCCGACCAAGGCGCTCAATTCCACCTGCCAGGCGCTTTCTTCCAAAGTCTCGCGCAGCGCGGCGCTGAACAGCGTTTCGTGCTGCTCCAGATGCCCGGCGGGCTGATTGAATACCACTCGGTCATCTTCGCGTTCCTCCACCATCAGAAACAGTCCGTCGCGTTCGACGATGGTCGCCACCGTGTTGTGTGCCAGCCAGAGCATGGGGAATCAAGAAAGCCGCAAATCGAAAAGGGCGGCATCCTACCGCACTTGGCCGCCTTCATAAATGCGCGCAAGACGGGCGATAATGCGCGCCTCGCCCCAGGGAGCCCGCATGAACACACTCACCCATCTCGACGAACAAGGCCGCGCCCACATGGTGGACGTCGGCGCCAAGGCCGTGACCGAGCGCGCCGCCACCGCACAGGCGCTGGTGTCGATGCAGCCGCACACCTTGGCCTTGATCCAAAGCGGCAGCCACAAAAAAGGCGACGTGTTCGCGGCGGCGCGCATCGCCGGCATTATGGCGGCCAAGCAGTGTTCGAGCTTGATTCCGCTGTGCCATCCGCTCCTCTTGAGCAGCGTGACGGTGGAGCTGACAGCCGAGCCCGAAACCAGCCGCGTGCGCATTCTCGCCACCTGCAAAGTGGCGGGGCAGACCGGCGTCGAAATGGAAGCGCTCACCGCCGCCTCGGTGGCGGCGCTGACGATTTACGACATGTGCAAGGCGGTCGATCGCGGCATGTGCATCGAAGGAGTGCGGCTTTTGGAAAAAGCCGGCGGGCGTTCCGGCCACTGGCGGGCCGCGGAGCAGGGCGCATGATTACGGTACATTTTTTCGCCAGCCTGCGTGAAAAGCTCGGCTGCGCCACACTGGAATTACCCCACAGCGCGGAGCTTGATCGCGTAAGCGCGCTGATCGCCACTCTGGCAACGCGGCAGGGGAGCGCCTGGGCGCAAAGTTTGCGCGATGAAAAGGTGCTAGTGGCGGTGAATCAGGAAATCGCCACGCTCGACGCCAGCTTGCGCGACGGCGACGAAGTGGCCTTCTTCCCGCCCGTGACCGGAGGTTGAGATGCAGCCGGATATTCGTGTGCAGCCGGAGGATTTTTCGCAGGAACGCGAAGTAGCCGCCTTGCGCGCGCGCGGCGGCGCGGTGGGCGCCATCGTTACCTTCACCGGCCTGGTGCGCGATCTCGATGGCGAGGCGGCGGTGCATGGGCTGCATCTGGAACACTACCCAGGCATGACCGAAAAGAGCCTGCGCAAGATCGCCCTTGAGGCCGCCGCGCGCTGGCCGCTGTGCGATGTCACCATCATCCACCGCATCGGCGTGTTGCGCGGCGCGGAGCAGATCGTGTTTGTTGGCGTCAGCAGCGCGCATCGTCAGGCCGCGTTCGGCGCCTGTGAGTTCATCATGGATTATCTGAAAACCAGCGCGCCATTCTGGAAGAAGAGCCTGCGCGAGGATGGCGAATTCTGGGTCGAAGCCAAGGCGTCCGATGCCGCCGCCAGTGAACGCTGGCGTTCATAAGCGGCGGCGTGGCGCCGGTTCTTCTACATCCACGATTTTGTATTCACCGGGCGCGAGCCCTTCCACGCACCAAGGCCCGATGCGCCAGCGCACCAGCCGCAGCGTAGGGAAACCCACCGCCGCGGTCATGCGCCGCACCTGGCGGTTGCGGCCTTCGCTGATGCACAGCTCCAGCCAGGAATCCGGCACGCTCTTGCGAAAGCGGATCGGCGGATCACGCGGCCAAAGCGCAGGCGCTGCAATAGCGCGCGCCTGTGCCGGGCGAGTTGGCCCATCGTTGAGCATTACGCCCTCGCGCAAGCGCCGTAGCGCCGCTTCGCTGATCTCGCCTTCCACCTGTACCAAATAAATTTTTAGGAGCTTGTGCCGCGGATCGCTGATGCGATGTTGCAGCGCGCCGCTACCGGTGAGCAGCAAGAGCCCTTCGGAATCACGATCCAGCCGGCCCGCCGGGTAAACGCCAGGCAGCTTCACGTAATGCGCCAGCGTGGCGCGTTCAGCGGCATCGGTGAACTGGCTGAGTACGTCGTAGGGTTTATTGAACAGAATTAAGCGTGCCATGTGGGATAAGTTGAACGAAGCGAAAGAACCGCGCAACCTTGGCGGGTTTATTCAGGGAGCGGATATGAAAACGCCGCCTTCAGAAGAAGGCGGCGTTCGTATTGCGGTGGATTTGTGACCGCGTGTCAGCGCGGCTGATTATCGGGATGGTCAGCGGACGAGAGATCCGCGTTGACCAGCGGCTTGATATTGTCGGCGTGCAGACCCTTAGGCCCCTGCACGATGTCGAAAGAGACAGGCTGCCCTGCCTTGAGCGTCTTGTATCCATCCATGCTGATTGCCGAGTAATGCGCGAAAAGATCTCCGCCGCCACCATCAGGTAGGATGAATCCAAAACCTTTGGCATTATTGAACCACTTGACCTGTCCAGTGCTCACTGATATCCCCCTCTGTTACACCGTACTAATGTTACACCGTACTAACTAATTGTTTCATGTACTGATCGATTGCTATTACCTGGCATCCTAGCCAGAACCCCGTAACCTATAAACCCTTTTGGAACACCTGTCAAATGTAGAGCGCGATTGACTCGCGTTAAAACAACTTGACGTTTGCGAGGCCACCGCGCGCAGCCATTTCCTTGCGCGTAGCGGCGGGGCAAAGCACAAAAGCCCGCGTGCTTTCATGTTATAGTTATTCGCATTTAGGTGGGCTCCGGCGGCGCCCTTGCATCGTTCCCCCTCATAAGCAGGTTAGTAGTCCATGAATGAGGTTCAGTTCCCTCCCCGTATCAAAAATTCTCGTGATTCCAGCGGGCAGCGCGGCGGCGCTGGCGTCAATGAATTGCTGGCGCCCGAAAAACTCAAGCTCAAGGCGCCGCCCTTGTACCGCGTGGTATTGCTCAACGACGATTACACGCCGATGGAATTCGTGGTTGACGTGCTGCGGCATTTCTTTGGCATGAATACCGAAACCGCCACCCGCGTGATGTTGAAAGTCCACACGGAAGGCAAGGGCGTATGCGGCGTTTATCCGCGCGAGATCGCCGAGACCAAGGCGGTGCAGGTCAACCAGCACGCGCGCGCGGCGGAACATCCGCTACTATGCGATATTGAAGTGGACGATTGAGCCCTCATGTAGGCGGGAACGCCGTAGCGCATAGACTGACGCCGGCGCATCATTCACCAAGTCGGAACGCCCGATGTGCAAGGGAATCTTCCCGGAGGCTGTGTAAGATCATGCTGAATAAAGACTTTGAACTGGCGCTCAACCGCGTGGTTGGCTGGGCCGGCGCGAAGCGCCATGAATTCATCACCGTGGAACATCTGCTGTTGGCGCTGGTGGACGATCCGGTTGCGCGCGAGATTCTCTTGGCCTGCGACGCCAACCCCGAGCGTCTGCGCGAAGAACTGGAACAATACCTCAGCACGCAAATGCCGCTCTTGGCCGCCGAAGCGCGCGGCGGCGAAACCACGCAAACCTTGGGTTTTCAGCGCGTGCTGCAACGCGCCGTGTTTCATGTGCAATCCACCGGCAGGCAAGAAGTGTCGGGCGCCAACGTGCTGGTCGCCATCTTTCAGGAGAAGGAAAGCCATGCCGTCTACCTGC
>JAITMI010000125.1 GCA_031277435.1 Pseudomonadales bacterium | reverse complement strand
CCGCTTGATCGCGCCAACGTCGATACCGACTACATCATCCCCAAGCAGTTCTTGAAATCGATCAAGCGCACCGGCTTCGGCAAAAACCTGTTCGACGAAGCGCGCTACCTCGACAAAGGCGAGCCCGACCAGGATTGCGCCGGGCGCCCGCTCAATCCGGATTTCGTCGGCAATCAGCCGCGTTATCAAGGCGTCTCGATCCTGCTGGCGCGGGAAAACTTCGGCTGCGGCTCCAGCCGCGAACACGCGCCCTGGGCGCTCGACGACTACGGCATCCGCTGCATCATCGCCCCGAGCTTCGCCGATATTTTCTTCAACAATTGCGTGAAGAATGGCATCTTGTGCATTGTTTTAGATGAAAAAACCGTCGATCAACTGTTTCAGGAAACCTTCGCCCAAGAAGGCTATACCCTGGCCGTGGATTTGGCGGCGCAAACCATCACCAAGCCCGATGGCGGCGTGCTCAAGTTCGAGGTGGAACCGGCGCGCAAACACGTACTGCTCAACGGCCTGGATGACATCGGCCTGACCATGCAGCACGCGACGGAAATTAAAGCCTTTGAACAGAAGTGGCGTGAGCGTTCGCCGTGGTTGTTTGCTTGAACGTCTCCACGAAACCCTACTAAACACCTAGTACCTATCAATCTTGTTGGGGGCTGAGGAGCCCGGAGTAAAAAGCATGAGCAGCGCAGCAAAGCAGTTCGACGTCGCGGTAGTAGGCGCCACTGGCGCGGTCGGCAAAACCATGATCCGCATCCTGGAGGAACGCAAATTCCCCGTGCGTAACCTGTACCTGCTCGCCAGCGAGCGCAGCGTGGGCGAAACCGTCAGCTTCAACAACAAACAATACAGCGTCGAAAACCTCGCCGACTTCGATTTCAGCAAAGCGCAGATCGGGCTCTTCTCCGCTGGCGCCAGCGTCTCCGCCATCTACGCCCCCAAGGCCGGCGCGGCAGGCTGCATCGTCATCGACAACACCTCGCAATTCCGCTACGACGACGACATCCCGCTGGTGATCCCCGAAGTCAATCCGCACGCCATCGCCCGCTACAAACCGCGCAACATCATCGCCAACCCCAACTGCTCCACCATTCAAATGCTGGTAGCGCTCAAACCGATTCAGGATAAAGTTGGCATCGCCCGCATCAACGTCGCCACCTACCAAAGCGTCTCCGGCACCGGCAAGGAAGCGATCGACGAACTGGCCGCGCAAACCGCCCAACTGCTCAATGGCCGCGAACCGGAAATCAAGGTCTACCCCAAGCAGATCGCCTTCAACGTCCTGCCGCAGATCGACGTATTTCAGGACAACGGCTACACCAAAGAAGAAATGAAAATGGTCTGGGAAACCCAGAAAATCATGGAAGACCCCAACATCCAGGTGAACCCCACCTGCGTGCGCGTACCGGTGTTTTACTCACATTCCGAAGCGCTGCATATCGAAACCCGCGAAAAAATCACCGTCGAAGAAGTGCGCGAACTGTTGGCCAAGGCCCCCGGCGTCAAACTTCTGGACAAGCGCGAACCCGGCGGCTACCCCACGCCGATCCCCGACGGCACCGACCACGACGCCACCTGGGTAGGCCGCATCCGCAAGGACATCAGCCACCCCAACGGCATCGATATGTGGGTCGTCTCGGACAACCTGCGCAAGGGCGCGGCGCTCAATTCCGTGCAGATCGCGGAAGTATTGATAAAAGACTACCTCTGATTGATACTTGCGACCGGTTTTGAAAGTGTTCCTTGAGAACTTGGACGGGCGCGCGGGATTGCTCCCTCATAGGAGCGCTAAAGCGTGGCCGCCAGTTCCAACGCCGAAAGCGGTGGAGCTGCCTGGCTGGACTGATGGACATCGTTATGCAAGTCGTTAACACATCGCAAGGAAAACAGACCGGGCGCTTTGGCGGGTGGTTTTGGCATGGATTTTCTTGCCGCCTGGCCGCCACGCTTCTTCTATTGCCGCTATGCGGCGCCTTGCTGGCCGCTGAAGCCACGCCACCGCGCGACCAACTGACTCTGCTCGAAAATGACCCCGCGGCGCGCGAAACACCCAGTACCGCCATCACTCGCCTCGAACGGCAAGTGATGCTGAGCGAGGAAAACCTCGACCGCGCGCGGATTGAAAATCGTGATCTCAATGAACGCCTGACCATGCTCGATGGGCAACTTAGCTTGCTGCGCGGAGTCATTGATGCTGAAAATCAGCGCTTGGCGCAAACCCAAACCCAAACTCAACCCGATCCAACTCCAGCCACACCGCCTGAACGCGACCTCAGCTCAATGTTGTTGCTCGTGCGCGAAAATCAGGGGCTTGTGGCGGGGGCGGCTGGTTTCGTTGTCCTGGTATTCGCTTTGCTATTGGTATTCAAGGCGCGCCGGCGCCGGGCGGCGTTCAATGAATTGGCGCTGGATGTCAGTGACGCCAATGATGAATTCAACGATCTGCCGCCCATGGACTCCGTGCTCGTCAGGGACAAAACTGACGATTTGTCCCCTGCTTTCGATACCAGCATGGACGAACTTGAGGACATGCCAGTGCGATCCATGGTCAGGGATGCCGAGTTCGATGATATGCCAATGGAGCAGGCTGCCGACGAATTCGGGTTCGGTGATCTGGAACTTGTCAGCGACGTTGAAACCGATGACCCGCCATTGGAGCCCATTGCCGTCATAATCGACGATTTGCCGACGGAACCGGTGGCCATTCAAGCGCCGGTGATCGTGGACGCCGACGTCGTCGATGACGATATCACCCATGATGATGCTCATGAGGGCATTCATGGCGACATTCATGGAGAGAGTACGGAGCAAGAACAAAACAGTACCGCCAACGACGATCTGGACGTGAATCTCGACAATTTGCACTTTGATGACACCATGGTTGTAGATGATGGTGTGACTTCAGATAGCGTGGCCGCGGAAGACATCGTCCCCGAACTTAACGAAATTGACCTTGCCGCGGCCTACATGGCGATGGGTAGGCGCGAGGAAGCGCTGGATTTATTGGAACAAGTGCTCATGAATGGCAGCGTCAAACAGCGGCGCGAAGCGCGGCGCTTGAGGGAACGCTGGAAACACGAAGTCTGATAAAGCGCATGGAAACGCTTGCCGTTCCCGCGCCCGCCGCTCACGCCGCCCGCCGCATCGCGCTCTGCGTCGAATACAACGGCGCCGCCTTTCGCGGCTGGCAGGCGCAAGTTCATCAACACTATCCCACCGTACAGGAAGCGCTGGAAAGCGTGCTCGCCGGCATTGCCGCGCATCCGCTGCGCGTCAACTGCGCGGGCCGCACCGACGCTGGCGTTCACGCCACCTGGCAAATCGTCCACTTCGACACCCCCGCACAGCGCCCGCTCAAAGCCTGGGTGCGCGGCGCCAATTCGCGCTTGCCGCCGCAAGTGGCGGTGCGCTGGGCACAGGAAGTCGATGCCGAATTTCATGCCCGCTTCAGCGCGCTGAGCCGCCGTTACCGCTACGTCATTCATAACCAAAGCGCCCGCGCGGCGCGCCTGGCGGAGCTCGTCGCCTCACACGGCGCGCCGCTCGATGCAGAGCGTATGCACGAAGCGGGGCAGTATCTGTTGGGAGAAAACGACTTCAGCGCCTTTCGCGGCGCCTCCTGCCAGTCGCGCACGCCGATGCGCCGGGTTATGGAATTGACGGTAAAAAGCTACGGCGGCTATATCTGCCTCGACATCGAAGCCAACGCCTTCTTGCTGCACATGGTGCGCAACATCGTTGGCGCGCTGTTATGGATCGGCGATGGCCGCCGCGACCCAAGCTGGATGAAAACCCTGCTCGATAGCCGCGACCGCACGCAAGCCGCCCCCACCGCGCCGCCACAAGGGCTGACGCTGATCGCGGTGCGCTACCCGGCGCATTTTGGTCTGCCCATTCCAGATACGGAAGCGCCGCCGTTTTTTTGAAAATCAATCCCGCAAATCCCGCCCCCGTGTCTCCGGCATGAACAAGATGCCGACCACGAGCGTCATCAGTGCAATCCCCACCGGATACCACAAGCCGCTGAAGATATTGCCGTTTTGCGCCACGATGGCGAAGGCGGTGGCGGGCAAGAGGCCGCCGAACCAGCCGTTGCCGATGTGGTAGGGCAGCGACATTGAGGTGTAGCGGATGCGGGTGGGAAAGAGTTCCACCAGCGCGGCGGCGATGGGGCCGTAGACCATCGTCACGTAAATTACCAGGATGGTCAAAATCAACACCACCAAGGGTTTGTTGATCGCCTCCGGGTCGGCGCTGGCGGGGTAGCCGTGCGCGCGCAGGGATTCGTTCAGCGCGGCGCGGAATTGTGCGTCGCCTTCGGCGGCGGTGGGGACTTGCAGTTCAGCATCGCCAACGCGCACGAGGGCGCGGCCAGTGGCGGCGGTGCTTGCATAATTTACCGAGGCGTTGGCCAGGGCTTGTTTCGCCACGTCGCAACTGGAGGTGAATTTCACCGTGCCGGTGGGGTTGAATTGGAATGAACATTCGGACGGATCGGCCAATAATTGCACTGGGCTGTCCGCCAGGGCGCGCGCCAGCGCGGGGTTGCCGGCGGCGGTGAGGGCGTGGAACAGCGGAAAGTAACTGAGCGCGGCGAGCAGGCAGCCGGTCATGATGATCTTCTTGCGGCCAATGCGATCCGACAGCCGGCCAAACACGATGAAGAAAGGCGTACCCAAGAGCAGCGACAGCCCCACCAGCAGGTTCGCGGTGGCACCGTTGAATTTCAGCGTCTGGGTGAGGAAAAACTGCGTGTAGAACTGGCCGGTGTATCACACCACCGCCTGGCCCGCCGTCAGCCCGAACAGCGCGATCAAGACCCACTTGAGATTGCCCCAGCGGCCAAAGGCTTCGGTGAGCGGCGCCTTGGAAGTTTTACCCTCAGCCTTCATGCGCTGGAAGATCGGCGATTCCTCAATCGACAAGCGAATCCACACGCTGATGGCCAAAAGCAGAATCGACACCAGAAAGGGAATGCGCCAGCCCCAGGCGGCGAAGGCGTCTTCGCCCAAGAGAGTGCGAGTGCCGAGTATCACCATCAGCGACAGCAACAGCCCCAGCGTGGCGGTGGTTTGAATCCAGGCGGTGTATTCGCCGCGCCGCCCGTCCGGCGCGTGTTCGGCCACGTAGGTGGCGGCGCCGCCGTATTCACCGCCCAAAGCCAGCCCTTGCAAGAGCCGCAGCGCCACCAGGATTACCGGCGCGGCGACGCCGATAGTGGCGTAGCTCGGCAGCACGCCGACCAGGAAGGTGGAAGTGCCCATAATCAGAATGGTGATCAAAAACGTGTGCTTGCGCCCGGCGCGATCCCCCAGCCGCCCAAACACCAGCGCGCCGAAAGGCCGTACCAGAAAGCCCGCCGCGAAGGCCAATAGCGCGAAGATGAGGCCGCTGGTGGGGTCGAGGTTGGAGGAAAATTGCCGGGCGATGATCTCGGCCAGCGAGCCGTACAGATAGAAGTCATACCATTCAAATACGGTGCCCAGCGACGAAGCCAATACAACTTTGCGTTCCTGAGCGGTCATGGCGGCGGGCATTGCGTCCTCCCCGGCGTGAATTGTTGTTGTTTTTGCCGCGCCGGGCGGACCTGCGCGCGCTGGGGCGTGAGTCTAGCGCGTTGTGCTTTGCGGGTGCGAAAAATTTTTGGTTTTGAGTATGTATTCATTTCAGCCAGCCGGACGGCCCCTTCCCCCGTTCAGGGGGGAAGGTTGGGATGGGGGGAGCGATGCAGCAAGTGGCTTTTGTAGTGGCGTGCAGGTCGCCGTGGCCCCCCCCCCGCCCCCCCCCCCCCCCGGGGGGGGGGGGGGGGGGGGTTTTGCGGGGGGCGGCGCGGTTTGTTGG
>JAITMI010000008.1 GCA_031277435.1 Pseudomonadales bacterium | reverse complement strand
CCGAAAGCGGCTGGCCGCGCTGTTCAAGATGATGCCGCTCGACGCCAGCGCGTAATACGCCATCACGCGCTGACCGGCACAGGCAACGAAGGTGCGGGATGCGCCGGTTTCCTGATTTTTCAGCGCGCGCTGTTTCAGCCATTGGTCCAGGCTGTCCACGCCGGACGAAAAGGCTTCAAGCTGGTGATGGGCGGCCAGTGGTTCTGGGGCGCTGAGCGTCATGCCTTGTGCCACGGCGCCGGCGTTTGCATGGTCTTGCGCAGGCGCTCATTGGGCTGCGGCGGCAGGTCCAGCCGGGCCAGAAACGCAGCGTAAGCTTGCGGGTTGGCGGAAATGAGGTGCTGGTCCAATAGCGTTGCCTCGGCTGCCGCACGCGCCGCCTCCAATACGAAGTCGGTGCGGTTCTTCCCGCGCGCCGCCGCCGCGCGGTCGATCAGGTTCCGTTCTTCGGGCTTGATGCGAAGGTTCAGCGTTTCACGTTTGCTGGATGCGGTATTCGTTGCGGGCATGGCGCGGGCTCCTTGGGTGGTGCGCAGTGTAACATTGTGTAGTGTCAACGTCATTACGAGAGAGGGCTGGGCATCTTCCCTGGCACGATGTTCACCCCAATCTGCTCGGCCAAATTCAATAGTTCTTCGTAAGAGGTTGCATCAGTTCTTCGTAAGCGGTTGCATCATCGAGCAGGTGGCGTGACGCGCCGGTTTGGCGTAGCACGCCTTTGCCGATGCGATCTCCGAACAAGATGACGGCCCGCGCGCTGTCATCTTGCCGTGATGTCCAGCACAAGCCTTGGATGGCGGGGTACTGCGCATGGATCGCTTCGGCCCAGCGCCGGGTGGCCGGATATTGATCTTTTTCTGTATCGATCAGTTGCTTACGCGATATGCCCAGTTTGCGCAGTGCTTTGCTACGCAGGTCCGCCAGTATTACATCGGTGCTTAGCGTGAGTTGGGAATGCACTTGGCCCGTGAGTTTTGCCTTGTCGTAGTGTTTGTAGCCAGGGGTGAACGCTATGTCATGAAATACGGTTTCCATCGCGGCGCATTCAAAGCTGCTGCCGCCATACAGTGTGGGAATGGCTTTGCCTTTGCCGTTTTTGATCGGACTGAATCGTGCATTACCCTTGACGCCAGGGTTGAGTTGATCGCCGCTATAGCAAGCCAGATGAATGCGATGCAGAGTCATGGCGCTAGTCCAGATCATCGTCGCGACGTGTAAGCGCTCTGGCGGCGGGGGCGTATTGCCGGAGGATGCCGGGCTACTTGCGCGTTTAGCCATGCGCGGCGGCTTCCAGTTCATCCGCAGCCGCCGCAATGACGCGCTCAGGCTGCGTGGTCAGCAGGTCTTGCGGGCGTTTACCGCCCAGAAAACTGTTGGCCGATGCAAACCAGTAAGCCAAACCCCACGCATCTTTGGCGCTTTTGAAGAGTTGTATGATCTGGGCCAGGCTCTTCAGTGGCCGGTAAGCCGTTTGTGGATCAAGCCCATAAGCGGGGAAGTAATCAATCCCATGATGGCGAATGGCGAAGATCAAGCCATCACGTTTCCATTTGTTGGGCTGGGCGCTGGGATTGCTGGCGCTAAAACCCGCCAGCCCGGCGATCTGGGTGGCCGTCAGCCAATGCGCCTCCTTGAGTACCGCCGTGCGCGCTTGCACCAGCATGGCGGCTTCCTTGAGTTGCGCCGGCGTTGGCGGCGCCTTGGGTACCAGCGTATCGACCAACGATTGCAGCGCTTCACGCTCATGGCGGACTAGCCGCAGGTCCACCAATTGCGCGATGCTGGCGATGGTCTCGGCGATCGCCCCCGCTTCCCGTGCCGTTACGTGCCCGAGGGTGATCGCCACGATTTGCTGTTTGGTATCGAGCTTGTCCAGCTTGCGGCCGACGTCCTTGGCTGAGCCGGTCAAGGTCGATACGCCAGGCGGTATGGCGGAAGCAAGGGATGTGCTCATGGAAGCTCCGTTGGTTAGATAGGATATGCTTGTATAAGGATATCCAATATAACCGTTGGTTGCCAATCCATTGAGAGAGACCGAGCCGCCTGCGTTAGTACCTTACCACCCCTCCTCCAAGGGCAACGCCGCATCCACCTTGATGTCTTTGGCGCCGCGCTTATTTCCGGGCGGATTTCACGGCGCCGACTATACTGGCCCTGTAGTCACGACCTCCGCCTTCCGCGAGAGGACAACTTGACTATCGTACATAAGTGTACGAACCTTCATCCGCGCGACAGGATGCCATCCAATGAAAGGCAGCGAATTCGAGCAGCGCGTGAGGCGCTTGGGCCTGCTTACCGGGACGCCGGTGCGTTTCGTTAATCATGGCAAGGGCAGCCACGGGCGCCTTTACTACGGTGAGCGCTTCACCACGCTCAAAGACAGAAAACAAGACATCGGCAAAGGGTTGTTGCGGGCGATGTGCCGGCAACTGGACATCAGCTTGGAAGATTTAGTCAGGGCGGGGCAATGAGATACGCATATCCGGTTCGAGTGCTGCGTGATGAGGATGGCATGTACTGCGCCACGGCGCGAGACGTGCCGGAAGCCTTGACGGAGGGAGGCGGCGTTATGGCCTGTTTGCAGGCGATGAGCGAGGCGCTAGGCGCCGCCTTGGCGGGTTATTCGCTCGATGGCCGGCCCTTGCCAGCGCCTTCGCCGCTCAAAACCAATGAACATCTGGTACCGGTGGCGCCGCTGGTGGCCGCCAAGCTGGCGCTGCGTTCAGCCATGCGGGCGCAAGGCGTGAGCAACGTGAGCTTGGCGGCGAACTTGGGAATTTCCGAGGGCGCGGTCAGGCGGCTGGTGAACCCCGATTATGCCTCGCGCCTCGATGGCGTACTCGCCGCGCTCGCCGCCTTGGGCCAGAGCCTGATTATCGAAGATCAAATTCAGACACCGCCCGATGGCCGCCGTGGCGCCGCGCAGCGGGTAGTCAAGCGCTGAATCAGTTTATTACCGCGCATCCAAGAATGGCCTACGCCTCCACGAAGGGATTGATTATCCGCAAATCCCCAATACGTTGCCCATGCTGAAAGTCTTCGGAAAGCAACACGTTGCAAGAAGCTTTTTGCGCCATGCGGATGATGAGGCTGTCCCAGAAGGAATACTGATAGAGACGGTGCAACTCAATGGCGCGCACGATGTCCTTGTGTTCCACGCTAAGAATTTCCAGAGCGTTCAATAATTCTACCTTGCGCTGCACGGCGGCGATCGGTACGCCGAGTTTGCGGGAGGCGGCGACGGTATATTCTTGCAGCACCTGCGTGGAAAGTACCAAGGCGCCACTGTTCCAGCCTTCTTCGAGCAGGCGCAGCGCTTGTTTCTGTTTGGTTGGCGCCGAGGCGTCGTCGGTGTAGATCAGGATATTGGTATCGAGAAAGCGGCGCTCTTTCATTTTTCGTCAGCTTGCCTCTCGTGCAGCTCGTCACGGTCGAAGCGCCAGCCGGCGGCATTCCCTTGGCCGGATAACGCCTGCAATTCGCTGAAACCTTGAGAGCGCTCGTGCTGCTTGGCGAAGCGTTCCAAATCTTCGCGTATCACTTCGTTCAAACTTTTACCCATAGCCGCCGCCGCCTCCCGGGCTTGTGTGACGATTTTTTCGTCGATTGATAGCGTGATGTTCATACGCGGCTCCAGTGCGCACATAATATGTGTAACTGTAGCCGTGGTATTCACTAAAGTGAAGCGGCCTCAAGCTAGACGCACTTTGAGTTTTGCGCCAATTTATTGCCGCGGCATGGTCAGAAGTTGAACCTCACCATCCCTCCTCCAAGGGCAACCCCGCATCCGCCTTGATGTTCAGCATCGCGCAGTGGTGGTAGGAATAGCCGCCTTCGCGCACGCCGGGGTGTTCTTCCATGAACTGGATGATTTGCAGCACGCAGCCTTCGCAGTCGATGTTGGGCAGGCGGATTTCGGTTTCCAGCGGGCCGGTGCGGCGCTCCTGGTTGGCCCACAGGCCATCGAGGAGCACCGGCGCGGCGGGGTTGGCGTCGATTGGCGCATAGTCGGAGCGGGGACCGTTTTCGGTGTCCTTCAGCACCGCGGGCGGGTCGGCGGGCAGCAGGTTGAGGCGGCGCGCCAGCGCCACGCGGTAGTGGCCGGGGTGGTAGACGGTTTCGGTGATCGCCAGCCGCAGCATGGCGCCGCCTTGCGCCTCGGTCACAAGCCCCGTGCGGGTGCCGCCATCGGCCAGCGTGCCGCCGCAGGGAGCCATTTTTTGCGGGTCGCCTTGTTCATTCTGTTCGATCCAAGAGGCCGGCGAGTCCAGGCGGAAATGCGCCTGTGCGCTCAGCCAGCACAGGCTCAGGCAAGCGAAAATGCCAAGCCGCGTGGCGGGCCGGCGCAAGGAGGGGTGCAAGGTAGGTTTCATGGTGCTGATCTTCTTTATATGGAGTAGATAGTAGGTAGACATGCCGACATGCAGACCGCCATCCCCACCCTGCAATTTCGCCGCCGCCCTGCGGCAAGAGAGCGCCCGGCGGGCGCCAAACCGTCCGGTACGCCACGCCTCGATCCAGCACGGTAAAATTTTTTGCGCTTTTTCACCCAAAGCATTGCGGATATCGCCTGCTCGCGAGTCATAGCACTACGCGCAAGGCTGTAGCGCGCTCAGGCCGTACCTACCATACGACAAAAAAGAAGAAACCCCATGCCGTCAAAAAGCGGGTCGAAGCAGAGTAAGCATAGCGAGACGCTCATGGAGTCGGTCTTCATGGAAAATTTCAGCTTGCTGAAACGCTTTCTGGCGCGGTTTTTCTCCGAGCGCCAGGACATAGAGGACGTGGCCCAGGAAGCCTTCCTGCGCGCCTACGTGGCGGAACAGCGCAAGACGATCAAACAGCCGAAGGCGTATTTGTTCCGCATCGCCAAAAACCTGGCGCTGACCAAGCTCGAACACAAATCCAGACAGATCGCCTATTACCTCAACGAATCCGGCGACTACGTTTGCGAATCGGGCGATTCGCTCGATTTCCGAGCGGAGGAAAACACCTCCGCCGAAGTCGAAGCGTTGGAAATGCTCGGCATTTATTGCGACGCGGTGGCCTCGCTGCCAGAAAAGTGCCGCCAGGTTTTTCTACTCAGAAAAGTCCACGGGCTTGGGCACCAGGAAATCGCCGAGCGGATGGGGCTCTCGATCAGTTCGGTGGAAAAATATCTGCTCAAAGGCATTTTGGAATGCAAGGCTTGCGTGGAAAAAAAACAAACGGAGGGTGAGTTGCGCGGTACGCGATCAGACATCAAGAGGGACTGGCGGTGAAGGAAAATATCGTTGAATTTCCCGACAAAAACGCACTGCGCGAAGAAGCCGCGGTGTGGCTGATCATACTCGATGGCGACGCCGAACCCTCGCCGCAAACCCTCGCCTCGCTCCACGAATGGCTTGCGCGCGGCCCCGCGCACCGGCGCGAACTGCAAGATCTCGCGCTTACCTGGCGCCACATGAATGTATTGACCGAACTATCGGTACCGCTTGGCCGCATCGACACCCCGCCCTCAGCGGCGCACCCGCGGCAAGCTCACCACGCTTGGCTACGGCCTTGGGCTTTGCTCACGACTTTGCTATTGGGCTTCATGCTCTATGGCGCCACCCTGTACTGGCCCCGCGCGCGCGAGTTCGACAGTAACGGCACTTACACCACGCGCGTCGGCGAGCAGCGCACGCTATTACTTACCGATAATTCCACTGT
>JAITMI010000320.1 GCA_031277435.1 Pseudomonadales bacterium | reverse complement strand
CCTCCGTTTGATCTGCATTGCCCCTTGATGAGCTTGCCGCTTGCCTTTGGCGCCCGGCTCGACACGATTCCGGCGCCGCGGGCTTATTTGACGGCTCCGAATGAACGCTTATCCAAGTGGCGCGAGCGCCTGCCAAAATCCACGGCGCCGCGCGTGGGACTGATTTGGTCGGCTTCGCGTAGTCCGCATCGCATTGGCAATCGTGACATTGCCTTGAAACACCTCATGCCGCTGTTGAACGTCGCGGGTATTTCTTTCGTCAGTTTGCAGCGGGAATACCGTGATTACGACCTGCCTCTGCTTTCGCAATTGCCTATTGAACGTATCGACGACGCCATCCATGATTTTGGCGATACGGCGGCGGCCATCGAACAATGCGACTTGGTGATTTCTGTCGATACCGCCGCCGCGCATTTGGCTGGGGCGCTTGGCAAACCCGTGTGGTTATTGCTGTCTCATGCCGCGGATTGGCGTTGGCTATTGGATCGAACGGATAGCCCTTGGTATCCAAGCGCGCGGCTGTTCCGGCAAAGCCGGCGCGGCGCGTGGGATGAGCCCATCGCCCGCGTTGCCGAAGAACTGCAAGCGTTTCGCCAGAAATGACCAGCGTGGACGCTACCGCCAGAACCGTACCGTTCGATCCGGCAAGAAGCGGAAAATTAAGCATTTTTTGTGGATTCATCCGCCGCCTCTTTCGGTAGAATCCTAGCCGTGTTAACAAGTCCTACGTTAACATTCGGCCTACAAGCCCCGCCTGATCCCATGAGCGGGGCGACGCATCTTCAAGAGGAAATACCATGCTTGTACCCGCATCAGTGGGACTGCCACGTCTACTGCCATGCTTGTTGTTAGCCGCGCTGCCGCTGGCGGCACAGGCGCATCATCCCATCGCCGCCAAGTTTGATGTCACCAGTTCCAGCACGCTACAAGGGCGGGTGACCGCCGTGGATTGGTCCAATCCGCATGTGCATGTCTACATCAATGTTACCGGCGGCGACGGCGAAATCGTCAACTGGGCGCTGGAATTGCCCAGCCGCGTGGAGCTCGAATGGAGCGGCTGGCGGCCCGAGACGCTGGCGCCGGGGATGGAGGTCAGCGCCAGCGGCCCGCTGGCGCGCAATGGCACGCATCAACTGTGGGCCAATACGCTCGCTAGCGGCGGCGACGCCGTGTTCACGCTGCCGGACGATCTGGAAACTCAGCGGCTCGCTGGCCGCGCCGATGCGCCCACCCCGCGCTGGCCCGACGGCCTGCCGCGCCTGGGGCCGGCGCCGGGCGAAACTGGCTATTGGACGCTGCCGTCGCAGCATTCGCTGCTGGAGGACGGCCAAACCGTAGCGATGGACGAATACGGCCTGCTCGCCAATCTGGATGACGCCGCCAAAGTCGCGCCCTTCCAAGGCTGGGCGCTTGATCTTTACCGCTTCCGCCAAGCCAACCAGTTGCGCGACGACCCGATGTACCTCTACTGCGTGCCGCCCGCCGGGCCGCGCCAGTTCCAGCAGCTTTTTGGCGTGCAATTCATGGAGGAAAAAGCGCGGCAGCGGCTGTTCCTGCTGTTCAGCGGCGGCGGCGGCAACTGGCGTTTGCTGTATACCGATGGCCGCGAACAAATCGGTCAAATATCCGGCACCGACGACAATCCGCTCTTCTTCGGCAATTCCACCGCGCATTGGGACAACGATACCTTGGTGGTGGAAACCAGCCGTTTCAATGAAGGCTTCTGGTTCTCCAACGGCGGGCTGCCGCACACCAAACAATTGAAATTGACCGAGCGTTTTACCCGTCTCGATCAAAACACGCTGCGCTACGCGGTGACGGTGGACGACCCCGGCGCCTACACGCGGCCCTGGACCAGCACCTGGGACATGCAGTGGCTGCCGGGCGAGGAATTGCCCGAATACTACTGCCAAGACAACCGGCCTTGAGATCGCGGAGGAGCCCTACCATGAAATTAACAACTATTCGTTCCACCACGCTTACCGGCACGCTGTGCGCGCTGCTCCTGGGCGCCGCGTCACTCACGCAAGCCGCCGACAATCCGCGCGGCGCGCGCGAGGCGCCGCCTTCGCTGCCCACTCCGCGCCACGCCGATGGCCGCGTCAATTTCGGCCCGCCCGAGGGCGAAGCCGGTTACTGGACGCGGCGCACCGCCAACCTGGTCCAAAACCCCGACTCCTACGAAGCGCGCGCCACCATGAGTTCGCCGATTCACATCGACAACGTGCCCTTGCAAGAGTGGGCCAAGGCGCTCACCAATTTCCGCCACACGCTCTACCTGGCCAGCGAGCCTTACACCCGCTGCAAACCGGCGGGCGGCCCACGCCAGATCATGTCGCCCTACGGCTTTGAAATCATCGACATGCCGGAACTTCAGCGCGTGTACATCGTCACCACCTCCAACGCCATGACCTACCGCGTCATCTACATGGATGGCCGCGAGCATCCGGCGGATTTATTGCCAACTTATTTTGGCCACTCGATAGGCCACTGGGAAGGCGACACGCTGGTGGTGGATACCGTAGGCTTCAACGAAAAATCCTGGTTCAGCCGCGACGGCCTGCCCACCACCAGCCAATTGCACCTGATCGAACACTACAGCCGGCCCGACTTCAACACCCTGCATTACGATGTCACCATCGACGACCCCGGCGCTTACACCGCGCCCTGGGACAGCGGCTTCGTCATTGGCTGGAACCCCGGTCAAGAATTGTTTGAATATATCTGCCAGGAAAACAACGTGTCGCCCGACTCGATGATCGGCGAAGGCCGCATCAGCCCGATCGTGCCCTAAGAACGCAAGCTGCAAATATGGAACGCCCGATAATGAAAAAATATACCATCGCTACACTCGCGCTTTTGCTCGGCTTCACCACGCCCGCCTTCGCCCAGCAAGGCCACCCGCTGGCCGGCACCTGGCTCGGTGATTGGGGCCCGGACGCGAGCACCCGTCACTTCCTCATCCTCATCATGGACTGGGATGGCCAAGCCATCACCGGCAGCGCCAACCCCGGCCCCGACGCCACGCCAATCGACACGCTGACGCTCGATTCCTCCGACTGGTCGGTCAACATCGACATGACGGTGAAGGACAGCCAAAGCCAGCCGGTACACTTCAAGGGCGAAGGCACCATCAACGACCTTGGCTCACAAACCCGCAACATCACCGGCACCTGGAGTGACGATGAGGGCCACAACGGCAGTTTCAGGCTGGAACGCCAAAGCGGGCCTTGAGGCGCGACGCCACTTTTGTTTCTCTCGCGGCCCGGCTTCGCTGGGCCGTTCGTTCTACAATTCATGCCGCGGCTTACCCCACAATGCGGTATCGCCGTTGCCTGCCGCCCCCTCCCCAACCCTCCCCCGCAAGCGGAGGAGGGGATTGCTCGGTTATTCTGGATAGACAATGGGAATGGCAAGGGAGTGTTTTCGCGTGGGGTGAAAAATGATCATTCCATTCTTGCTACTGTTTTCAGCCGTGGTATTGAGCGGCGTGGCGCTGTTCGTCTACCCGAGCTGGCACCGGCGGCGCGTGCTGCGGCAGCCGGTGCCGCACACCTGGTTGCGAACGCTCGATACGCGGCTGCCGTGGTTGCGCGCGCTTACGCGGGATGAACGCCGGCAATTGCTGGATCGCATGCGTTTGTTTCTCGACGAAAAACAGTTCCACGGCTGCGCGGGGCTGGAAGTGACGGTGGAAATGCGCGTGGTGATCGCGGCGCAGGCTTGTTTGCTGCTGTTCAACCGCGAGGGCGGCGTGTTCCCTACCTTGCGCCATGTGCTGCTCTACCCCGCGATGTTCAGCAAGGAACAGGAAGAGCATAACGACGACGGCACGGTGAGCGCCGTGCATCAACAATTGCTCGGCGAATCCTGGGCGCATGGCGGCGGCGAAGGTAAGGTGCTGTTGTCGTGGGAGGACGTGGAGCATGATCTTGAGCATCCCGACGATGGCGAAAACGTGGTACTGCACGAATTCGCGCATCAACTGGATGCCGAAAACGGCAGCGACAACGGCGCGCCGATTTTGCGGCACAACGATGCCGCACGCTGGGAGAAGGTGATGGCGCGTGAATTCAAGGCCCTGGGCCGCGCCGTGGCACACGGCAAGCACACTTTTCTCGATCCTTATGCCGCCAGCGCGCCAGCGGAATTTTTCGCGGTGCTGACCGAGACCTATTTTGAACAAGCGGAACAGCTCCGGGACTGGCATCCAGAACTGTATGCGGAACTGCGCGAATACTACCGCGTGGATCCGGCGCGCTGGCGCTGAGGATTACACGATCCGCTAAAAAATACTCTCAACCGCCCCGCTCCCGCCCGTGCTGGAGGGCAGTGAGTTGCCGCGGTTGCCGTCGTTGGCGTAAGGCGGGATTTCTTCTTCCTTAAAGACTTCGGAGATCGCGCCGGCAGCGCCGGGGGGCACGCGCAGGCCGCTTTTGGGGTCGATGCGCACGGTGACGAGGCCGTCGGGCTGGGGCATGGCGTTTTCCGGGCGGCCATCAAGCGCTTGTTTCATGTACTCGATCCAGATCGGCAGCGCCACGGTGGCGGCTTGTTCGTTGCCGCCGAGGTTGGCGGGCTGGTCGTAGCCGACATAGACGGTGGTTTCGATGTCGCCGTTGAAGCCGGAGAACCACAGATCCTTGTTGTCGTTGGTGGTGCCGGTTTTGCCGGCGAGGTCGCGGCGGGTGAAGGTGC
>JAITMI010000311.1 GCA_031277435.1 Pseudomonadales bacterium | reverse complement strand
GTAACCCCAGGCGGCGGCGATGCCGGCCATGCCAGCATTATGCGCGGCGTCGATATCGCGCGGGTGATCGCCCACATAAACGCAGTGCTCTGGCGCTACGCCCAGTTCTTCGCAGGCGCGCCACAGGCCCGCCGGGTCGGGTTTGCCTTTGTTGTCCACGTCGTCGGGGCACACCAGCGCGCCGCGGGTTTCAAAACAGGCGATGCGCGCCACCAGCGGGCGGGTGAAGCGGCCCGGCTTGTTGGTCATGATGCCCCAGGGCAGGGCGGCGGCGTTAAGATCGTTCAATAATTGCGCCGCCCCGGCATAGGGCTGGGCGGCGCTGAGCTGTCCGGCGCTGATCTGCCAAGCATAGCCATCGAGAAAACGGGTCAATAACGCGGGTAATTCCGGCGATTCGTCGGTGAGATCGAAACCCAGCTTGAGCATGGCGCGCGCGCCAGCGGACACGGTTTCGCACAGGCGCGCCGGATCAACCGGGGGGCGGCCCGCGTCGGCGAGCAGGCGGTTGAGCACCAGGGCGAAGTCGGCCTGGGTGTCGAGCAGGGTGCCGTCGAGATCGAACAGAACGCCGCGCAAACTCACGCCAGGGCTTCCTTGGTGAACTGCATGAGATAGTTCACTTCTACGTCACTACCTAGGCGGTAGGTCTTGGTGAAGGGGTTGTAGCTCATGCCCTTGATCTCACCCAGCGTCAGCCCGGCGGCGCGCGCCCAGGCGGCGAGTTCGGAGGGGCGGATGAACTTGGCGTAGTCGTGAGTGCCGCGCGGCAGCATATTGAGGACGTATTCCGCGCCCACCACCGCGAACAGCCAGGCTTTGGCGTTGCGGTTGATGGTGGAAACGAACAGTTGCCCGCCCGGCTTGAGCAAGGCGGCAGAGGCATGTAGCACGGAAGCGGGGTCAGGTACGTGTTCGAGCATTTCGAGGCAGGTCACTACATCGAAGGCGCCCGGATGCCGCGCCGCGTAATCCTCGGCGCTACAGCGTTCGTAGTTCACCTCCAGGCCGCTTTCGAGCAAATGCAGCCGCGCCACGGCCAAGGGCGCCTCGCCCAGGTCGATGCCGGTGACTTGCGCGCCGCGCCGCGCCAAGGCTTCGCTGAGAATGCCGCCGCCGCAGCCGATATCGAGCGCCGTTTTACCGGCCAGATCCACCTTGGCGTCGATAAAGCCCATGCGCAGCGGGTTGATGTCGTGCAGCGGTTTGAACTCGCTGTGTTTGTCCCACCAGCGCGCCGCCAGTTGCTCGAACTTGGCGATTTCGGCGGGGTCGGCATTGGGGGGAGCGAGGCTGTCCGCGGGGAGGTCGAGGACGCTGGAATCAGTCATGGCGGAGCCTGCAAGGCGGCAAATCGAAACCGCGCGAGTATAGCGGCTGAGCTTCATCCGTGCTAGCATCCGCGCCCGGTCAAACGGGTGAAAACCTAAATTCAATCAAATGCTTAACTGTTGCCGCCTGAAACGCTCCCAAGGCCCCTTGCGGCGCGGCCGGCAACAGCGAGGAAGACGCAGCAGGCATGGCTGAAAACCACGAACACATCCAGTCCGTTACCATCGAAAGCGAATTGCGCCAGTCCTATCTCGATTACGCCATGAGCGTGATCGTGGGCCGCGCTTTGCCGGACGTGCGCGACGGCCTCAAGCCGGTGCACCGGCGCGTATTGTTCGCCATGAGCGAACTCAGCAACGATTGGAACAAACCGTACAAAAAGTCCGCCCGCGTGGTGGGCGACGTGATCGGTAAATACCACCCGCACGGCGACGCCGCGGTGTACGAAACCATCGTGCGCATGGCGCAGGATTTTTCCTTGCGTTATCCCTTGGTGGATGGTCAAGGCAATTTCGGTTCAGTGGACGGCGACCCGGCGGCGGCCATGCGTTATACCGAAATCCGCATGGCCAAGCTGGCGCATGAATTGATGGCCGATCTCGACAAGGAAACCGTCGATTTCGCCGACAACTACGACGGCACCGAAAAAATCCCCGTAGTCCTGCCGACCCGCGTTCCTAACCTTTTGGTCAACGGCTCCTCCGGCATCGCCGTGGGCATGGCCACCAACATTCCGCCGCACAATTTGCGCGAAGTCATCAGCGCCTGCATGACGCTGATACAAAACCCCGAGATCAGCATTGATGAACTGATGGAGCACATCCAAGGCCCGGATTTCCCCACCGCCGGCATCATCAATGGCCGCGCCGGCATCGTGCAGGCGTACCGTAGCGGCCGCGGCAAGCTCTACGTGCGCGCCCGCACCTTCATCGAAGAAGACGAAAAAAGCGGCAAGCAAACCATCATCGTCAGTGAACTGCCTTATCAGGTGAACAAGGCGCGGCTGATCGAGCGCATCGCCGAACTGGTCAAGGAAAAATTGCTCGAAGGCATCACCGAATTGCGCGACGAATCCGACAAGGACGGGATGCGCATCGTGATCGAACTGCGCAAGGGTGAAATGAGCGAAGTGGTGCTCAATAATCTTTACGCGCAAACGCAGATGCAAGTGGTGTTCGGCGTCAACATGGTGGCGCTGGTTGATGGCCAGCCGCGCTTGCTTGATTTGAAGGAAATGCTGCACGCCTTCGTCAATCACCGCCGCGAAGTGGTCACTCGCCGCACCGTCTATCTCTTACGCAAAGCGCGCGAAAGAGGCCATATTCTCGAAGGTCTGGCGCTGGCGCTGGCAAACATCGATGAAGTGATCGAATTGATTAAAACCTCGCCAAGCGCCGCCGAAGCCAAGGACAAACTCCTGGCGCGCGCCTGGAGTTCCGCCGGCGTGTTGAAGCTCCTGGCCGATTCCGACCCCACCGCCTGCCGCCCCGACGATTTGCCCGTTTATTATGGTTTGCAGGACCAGGTTTACCGTCTGTCGCCAGAGCAAGCGCAAGCGATTCTGGAACTGCGTTTGCATCGCCTCACCGGCCTCGAACACGAAAAATTGCTCAGCGATTATCAGGAATTATTGCGCCAGATCGCCGACTTCCTCGACATCCTCGGCAGCGACACGCGGCTGATGTCGGTGATTCGCGCGGAACTCGAAGAAATCAACGCCAATTACGGCGACGAGCGCCGCACCGAAATCGTCGCCTCGCAGCAGGATTTGACCATCGAAGATCTGATCACCGAGGAAGACCGCGTGGTGACGATTTCGCAAGGCGGTTACGCCAAGAGTCAGCCGCTCAGCGATTACCAGGCGCAGCGCCGCGGCGGCATGGGCCGCGCGGCGGCCACGGTGAAGGACGAAGATTTCGTGGAACATTTGCTGGTCGCCAGCAGCCACGACACGCTGCTCTGTTTCACCACTCTCGGCAAGGTGTACTGGCTCAAGGTGTATCAGATTCCGCTCGCCAGCCGCGCCGCGCGCGGGCGGCCCATCGTCAATCTGCTGCCGCTCGATGAAGGCGAAAGCATCAGCAATTTATTGCCGATTCGTGACTATTCGGAAAACCATTACATCTTCATGGCCACTGCTAACGGAACGGTCAAAAAAACCGCGCTCACCGCGTTCGCCAATCAGCGCAGCGTGGGCCTCAAAGCCATCGAACTCGATGAAGGCGATGTACTGGTCAAGACCGCCATCACCAACGGCGACTGCGACGTCATGCTCTACAGCAGTTCCGGCAAGGCGGTGCGCTTCCACGAAAGCACGGTACGGCCAATGGGGCGCGTATCGCGCGGCGTGCGCGGCATCCGTTTGCAAAGCGGCCAGCGCATGGTGGATATGATCATTCCACAAACGGGCGGTCAAATTCTGGCGGTGAGCGAAAACGGCTACGGCAAACGTACCGCCGTGGAGGAATTCCCGCTCAAGGGCCGCGCCGGGCAAGGCGTGATCGGCATTCAGGCCAGCACTCGCAACGGCGCCATCGTCGGCGCGCTGCAAGTGTTTGAAGGCGACGAAATCATGCTGATCAGCGACAAAGGCACGCTGGTGCGCACCCGCGTCGATGAAATCGGCCTGCAAGGGCGCAACACCCAAGGCGTGCGCCTGATCAAACTCAAGGAAGGAGAACGCTTGGTTGGCGTGGAGCGCGTGCAGGAGCCGGAAGAGGGCACCAGCAGCGCTGCTGCCCCGGCTTTCTCCCGCCCCGCCGCCGCTGCCAGCGATGAAGCGGATGACGCCGCGGCGGATGATGACGCCCTTGATGGCAACGACACGGACGCCGAAGCGGACGAGAATCCGGATGAATAAGCCGCCGGCCCGCCAGGTGGTCGCTTACCTGGGCCCCGCCGGTTCTTATTCTCACGCGGTTGCGCTCAAGCACGCTGGCCCGCACACGGAATTATTGCCGGTGGCCGACATTCCCGCCGTGTTCGACGCGGTGGAACAGGGCCGCGCCGATAGCGGCGTAGTGCCGGTGGAAAATTCCAGCGAAGGCTCGATCACGATCACGCTCGATCACTTGCTCACTTCGCCGCTGACTATTCAGGCCGAATGGCTGCTGCCGATTCATCATTGTCTCTTGGCGCTGCCAGGAACGAATAGTCAAGATATTCGCCTGATCCGCGCGCATCCGCAGTCCCTGGGCCAATGCCGCCAGTGGTTGCAACAGCACTATCCGCAAGTGGAAAAAGTAGCGGCGAGCAGCAATTCCGAAGCGGCGCGGCTGGCCTCCGGTGAAGCCGGCGCGGCGGCCATCGCCGGGCGCACCGCGGCGGCGCTCTATGGCCTCGACGTATTGGCGGGCTCGATCGAGGACGCGCACGACAACAGCACCCGTTTTTTCAGCCTGGCGCGCGGCGCGCATCCACGCCAGAGTGGCCGCGACAAGACTTCGCTGTTCATTTTGACGCGCAATGAGCCGGGCACTTTGCTGCGCGCGCTCGAACCCTTCGAACATCACGGCATCAATCTCAGCAAGCTGGAATCGCGCCCCACGCGCAAAACCGCCTGGAGTTATTCGTTTTATCTCGATGTCGATGGCCATGTGGATGACGCCGCCATGCAGGCCGCCCTGGCGGAATTGGAACGCTTGTCCATCGAAGTGAAATTGCTGGGTTCCTATCCGGCGGCGGATTGGCCTGTATGAAAAATTTGGCCCGTAGCAAGATCGTCATCGCCGGCCTGGGCTTGATCGGCGGTTCGCTGGCGCGCGCGCTCAGCCGCGCCGGCTTGAGCGCGAATCTGGCCGCGGTGGATCGCGACGCGGCGGCGCTACGGCAAGCGCTGGATGAAGGCGTCATCGCGGAGTTCGCAGAGGATATGCGCGCGCCCTGCGCCAGCGCGGATCTCGTGGTATTGGCGTTGCCAGTATTGTCGATTGAAGCCGCCTTGGCCGAACTCAAGCCAATATTGAACGAAAATACCGTAATCACCGACGTCGCCAGCGTGAAGCACGAAGTCGTCGCGGCGGCGCGGCGAGTGTTTGGTGAGGCGCCAGCGCGCTTCGTGCCGGGGCACCCCATCGCCGGTTCCGAACGCAGCGGTTACGGCGCCGCGCGCGCGGATTTGTTCGCTGGCCGCAAGAGCATCCTCACGCCGCTGCCACATACCGATCCACAAGCCCTCGCGCTGGTGCGCGAGCTGTGGGAAATCTGCGGCGCCGAGGTAGTGCAAATGCCGGTAGAGCATCACGATGAAGTCCTGGCCGCCACCAGCCATTTACCGCATCTCTTGGCCTTTGCCTTGGTCGATACGCTGTCGCAGCAGGGCGAAAGCGAAGAAATTTTCCGCTACGCCGCCGGCGGTTTTCGCGATTTCACCCGCATCGCCTCCAGCGATCCCGTCATGTGGCGCGATATTTTTCTGAGCAATGGCACGGCCACCGTGGCGGTGCTCGACCGTTTCATGCACGATTTGACGCAGTTACGCGAATCGCTGCTCAATCAGGACGCCGATGCCTTATACGGTTTGTGCTCGCGGGCGCGGGAATCGCGCGGACGTTTTTTGGAAATTTTGCAAGCGGCGGCGCTTAAGCTGCCTGGAGAATGACACGGAGAATGACACGGAAAATGGCGCATACCTTGCCCCCCGTCATCACCATCGACGGCCCCAGCGGCACCGGCAAGGGCACGCTGGCGCTCGGGCTGGCGCGGCAATTGCGCTGGCATTTTCTCGACAGCGGCGCGCTGTACCGCATCACGGCGCTGGGCGCGCAGGCGGCGGGCATCGGGTATGACGAGGTGGCGCGCTTATGCGCTTTCGCCAGCGGTATGGAAGTGGCTTTTTCCACCGTGTTTGAAGGCTCGATTCTGCTCGATGGCAAGGAAATTTCGGACCAGGTGCGCCTGGAGGAAAGCGGCGCCAAAGCCTCGCAAGTGGCGGCCTTGCCCGAGTTGCGCGCGGCGCTGTTGCAGCGGCAGCGGGACTTCCGTCAGCCGCCGGGCCTGATCGCCGATGGCCGCGACATGGGCACGGTGGTGTTCCCCGATGCGGCCTTGAAGTTTTACCTCACCGCCAGCGCCGAAGAACGCGCCCAGAGGCGTTATAAGCAGTTGATAAATAAGGGGGTTGATGTTAGCCTGCGCAGCCTTTTGAGCGACATCCAGGCACGCGACGAACGTGATTCGACGCGCGCCGTGGCGCCGCTCAGGCCAGCCGAAGACGCCATCATCGTCGCCACCGACGACCTGACGGCGGAGCAGGTATTTGAGCTAGCCAGCCGGCGCATCGGCGAAGCGCTGGGAATAAACGCGGTTTGACCGTTCGTTCTCAGTCTTTGACCACGCTACCCGGCAACCCTGGCGGGGCCAGTTACCGCCAGGTTCCATGAACCAGACTCCCGCATCCTGGCCTGCGGAAACCGGCAAGTCATCAACCATGGCTTGCCTCAGGAAATTACACATGAGCGACAATATCTCTACTCACGACACCCATGGCCAATCCTTTGGCGAGAGCTTCGCGGAACTGTTCGAAGCCAGCCTGAAGGAACT
>JAITMI010000286.1 GCA_031277435.1 Pseudomonadales bacterium | reverse complement strand
GCCGGGCAGCTACGACCCGCAACGCAACTTGCTCTATTGGGGCATCGCCAATCCCATGCCCACCTCGCGCGCGGAACGTCATGGCGGCGATGGCTCCACGGCGGGCGTGGCGGCGCCAGCGGATTTGTACAGCAATTCCACCGTGGCGCTTGATCCTTCTACCGGCGAACTACAGTGGTATTACCAGCATCTGCCGGGCGATGACTGGGACTTGGACATGAATCAGGAACGCACGCTGGCGCGTCTGCGCCTCACGCCTGATCCGGCGCAAGTGCGCTGGATCAATCCCGCGCTCGTGCAAGGCCAGGAACGCGATGTGGTGGTGAATGTCGGCGAAGGCGGCGGCCTGTGGGTACTTGATGCCGCGACTGGAGAATTTCTGTGGGCCACGCCGTTTCCCTTCGCCGTGGAAAATTCCTATCTCGCCGATATCGACCCCGCCACCGGCAGGACTTACATCAACCAGGCGCTGTTCGTCGATGAACCCGGCGAACGGCAGGTGGTGTGTTACCTCAATACCCGCAGTTTCTGGCCGACCGCCTACGACCCCACGCGCCATTCTCTGTATGTGCCGTATATCCGCAACTGCCTGGATATGACCTCCGCCGCGCCAGCTACGGCAAGCAGCGAGGCGCGGCGCGAACAGCGCATCGGCTCGCCGGAGCCGGGCGTGCCCTTGGATGAACTCAATGGCTTGGCCAAAGTGGATCTGCAAAGCGGCGCCATCACGCATTGGCCGATGGGGCGCATCCCCACCAACAGCGCCATATTGGCGACGGCGGGCAACCTGATTTTCTGGGGTGATCTGGCTCACCACTACCGCGCCATGGACGCCGACAGCGGCGAAGTGCTATGGCAAACGACGCTCGGCGGGCCGATTTCAATGAGCAACATCAGCTATGCCATCAATGGCCGGCAATACCTGGCGGTAATCGCTGGCGAAACCTTGGCGCGGCAAACGCTGACTACCAGCATGGGGCCGATTCCGCTTGATCTCG
The DNA here is from genome assembly GCA_031277435.1 of Pseudomonadales bacterium. GTDB lineage: Bacteria > Pseudomonadota > Gammaproteobacteria > Pseudomonadales > Pseudohongiellaceae > CAILUG01. Next base: position 1,944 of record JAITMI010000286.1, on the reverse strand, counting down.
GCCCCAGCACCGGCAATGCCGCCCTCTATGTGTTCGCGCTGCCGCAAGCGGGCGTGGACGCGCAATCACCAGCACCATGACAAACACCATGACAAGAGAGTGAAACTTATGCGTTGGAATAAAAATACCAAAATTGCAATCGCGAGCCTGGCGTTCTTGTTGCTGGAATCGCGTTTTGGCTGGGCGCAACTGGCGGCGCCCAATACGGCGGGCGTGAGCATCGGCCACGCGCACTTGGTGGTGCCCGATAGCGCCAGACAAATAGCGATCTGGGAAAGCCTGGGCGGCGAACTCGTGGCCACGGGCGAGGTGGCGACGCTGAAATTCCCCGGCGTTTACCTGCTCTTGTCAAATGGCGAAGCGCGTTTGCCCTCACCGCAAACCACCGCCAATCACATCGGCTTCAGCGTGCGCGATTACACCGAATACAAAGCCAAACTTCTGGACGCTGGCGCCAGCTTGTTCTTCGACAGCGAGGAAAACGGCCAGATTCTCGCCGATTTGCCCGATGGCATCCGGGTGGAAATCCTCACCGACGCCAACCAAAGCGAACCCATCGTATTTCATCACATGCACGTAGCGGCGCATGATGGCGCGGCGCTGCGCGACTGGTACATGCGGGTTTTTGGCGCGGAAGCGGGGGAGCGGCGCGGCTTGCCCTCGGCGCTGGTGCCCGGCGGCAGGGTGGATATTCTTGGTATCAATGGTCCAGAACCGCAAGGCTCCCATAGCGGCGTGCTCGACCATATCGGCTTTGAAGTGGCCGACATGGCGGCCTTCGCGGATCACTTAAAAGAACAGGGCTTGACCTTCGAGGTAGAACCGATGCGCATCGAGGGCTTGGACCTGACCATCGCGTTCTTGACCGACCCCGCCGGAACCTACATCGAAGTGACCGACGGGCTTGCCTCGGTCGAACCCTGATAAGGAGAGGCAAAGATGACTCAGTCAAAAACACTCATGCAAACCCTGGCGCTGTTATTGGCCAGCGGCGCGGCCATAGCCCAGGTGAGCAACTACGAACCCGTCACCCAGGCAATGCTGGAAAACCCCGATCCCGCCGACTGGCTGATGTTCAGCCGCACCTACGATGCTCAGCGCTACAGCCCGCTCGACGAAATCAACGTGGACAACGTGCAAGGCTTGCGCCTGGCCTGGACCACGCTCTTGGGCGATGGCAACACCGAAACGATTCCGCTGGTACACGGCGGGGTGATGTACGTGGTGACGCCGGGCGCGCTGGTGCAAGCCTTGAACGCGGCGACTGGTGAAGTGCTGTGGCGTTATCAGCGCCCGGTCTCCACCGCCGTTGGCGCTTCCGCCCGCACCAAGAGCCTGGCCATTTTTGACGATACGATCATCTATACCGCGCCCGACAGTTACGTGGTCGGCCTCGATGCCCGTACTGGCGAATTGCGCTGGGAAACCCAGGCCGGCGCCCGCGGCCATACCTCCGGGCCGCTGGTGGTCGATGGCCTGGCGATCAGCGGCGGCGCCTGTTTTGGCAACCGCGACAATTGTTTCATTGCCGCGCACGAGGTCGCCACCGGCAAGGAAGTCTGGCGTTTTTATACCACCGCCGCGCCCGGCGAACCCGGCGATGAAAGCTGGCATGGCGCGTCCTTGAACAACCGGCAGGCTTCCACCTGGGGCTTGCCCGGCAGCTACGATCCACGCCACGGTTTATTGTACTGGGGAGTCGCCAATGCCATGCCGGATCATCGCGCCGCCCGCCATGACGGCGACCCGGCGGGTACCTCGATAAGCACGCCAGCCGATCTGTACAGCAATTCGACGCTGGCGCTCGATCCCAAAACCGGCGCCTTACAGTGGTATTACCAGCACCTGCCCGGCGACGACTGGGATCTCGACGCCACTCATGAGCGCGTATTGCTCGACACGGCGCTCGTGCCCGATCCGCGTTACGTCAAATGGATCAACCCG
>JAITMI010000190.1 GCA_031277435.1 Pseudomonadales bacterium | reverse complement strand
GGTGAGCCGCTGACGGCATTCGACGTATATTCTCCACTGATGAGTTTACCGCTCGCCTTCGGCACCCAGATTGACACCATCCCGGCGCAAGCTCCTTACCTGACGGTTCCTGACGAACGCATTCCAAAATGGCAAGCGCTGCTGCCACGCGGCCCAAGACCGCGCGTCGGCCTGGTTTGGTCCGGAGCATCGGCCAATCTAAACAACCATAACCGCAGCATCGCGCTTGAACGGCTCAGGCCGCTGCTGGAGGTTCCCGGCATCGCCTTCGCCAGTTTGCAGCGTGAATTTCGCGCGCATGAGCTGCCGCTACTCTCCCGCCTGCCGCTTGCGCGCATTGACGATGCGATCGCTGATTTTGGCGACACGGCGGCGGCAGTCGCGCAATGCGATCTGGTGATTTCGGTCGATACTTCCGTCGCTCATCTCGCCGGCGCGCTTGGCAAACCGCTATGGGTACTGCTTTCCCATGATCCCGACTGGCGCTGGATGCTGAACCGAACTGACAGCCCCTGGTACCCAAGCGCCCGGCTGTTTCGGCAAAGCAAATTCGGCAATTGGGAGGAGGTGATTACGCGCGTTGCCAAGGAGCTTGCGTCCTTCCGCGCGTTACCGGCATGATCTCCAACAACATTGCCGGCCATCAGCAAATGTAGCTGAGAGAGCGTGTAATAGCGGCTAGCCGCTATGTTAGGATGTATATCCTTTCGCGCTTTCTTTAGCTTTACACGCAGCACTCATGGCCAGCTCTCTGATCCCCGAACGCCCGCTACTCATTTCGCCGACCCTGGCCGCCACCATCGGTCTTGATGAAGCGGTGCTGTTGCACGTCATCAGTGAATTGCTGCTTTGGCATCCGCCACTGTTTCGCGGGCGGCGGCGCTGGATGGAACTGAGCCAGCAAGCGCTGCGCGCCGCCTTGCCGTTTTGGGATTTACCGAAAATTTATTCCGTGCAGCAGAATTTGCGCGAGAAGGGTTTGCTGTTGATCGAGGCGGTGCCGAACAATGAACACTTGCAACTGATCGCCATCAATCAAACGGCGGCGGCGGAAACCGATGCGCAGAGCGTGACGGCCATGCCATCGCCATCGAGCCCCGCGCCCGCGCAGTCTCTCGCGCAGGAACATTCGCGCCGCATTCCCGCCGATTGGCGGCCCGATCGCGATCTCATCATGCGCTGCCAGCAGCGCAACGTGCCTTTGGATTTTATCGAACAGGAAATCGCGCCTTTCGTGCGCTATTACCAGGAACGGCAAAAATTCAGTTATTCCTGGCACAACGCCTTCCTCAAGTGGGTGGTGGCGGCTTGGGAAAAACAGCGCGCCACGGCGCAGGCGCGGCAGCAGGAAACACCGATGAGTTCAGAATGGCGGCCCAGCGAGGAAGTGCTCGATATTCTGGAACTCGGCGGCATCAGCCTGAGCTTTATCGAAGATGCCATTCCAGAATTCGTGCTCTACTGGCGCGGCCAAGGCAGCGCCAGCAACGTGTGGGACAGCAAATTTCTAGCGCACGTCAAACGCCAGTGGGACCGCTACACCCACGCGCTGGAACACGACAACACGCCGCGCCCGATAGCGCGCGACTTTGAACCCAGCGCCGCCTGCTGGGAAATTCTCGCCTTGGCGCAGATCGACGCCAGCTTCGCCGAACAATTGCTGCCGGAATTCATTCTCTACTGGAGCGACCGCAACGAAATCCACGCTTCCTGGAACACCAAGTTTCTACAACACGTGAAGTTCCGCTGGGCGCAGCAATTGCAAAGCGCGCAGCAAGGCAATGTGCTGGATAAGATGACGGATCGGAGTTGGGCGGAGTGAGGCTCATAAGCCCAACTCACTCAACCCCAAGTGCTCCAGTGGCCGCGGCCCGAGCGGCCAATGGAATTTTCGTTCACTTTCCTTGATCGGCAGATCATTGATGCTGGCGCGGCGTAGCGCCATCAGGCCGTTTGCGGCGAATTCCCAGTTTTCGTTGCCGTAGGAGCGGTACCACTGGCCGGAATCGTCGTGCCATTCGTAGGCGAAGCGTACCGCGATGCGGTTATCGGTGACGGCCCACAGTTCCTTGATTAAACGATAGTCGAGTTCCTTGGCCCATTTGCGGGTGAGGAAGGCTTCGATTTCGGCGCGGCCTTCGAGAAATTCGGCGCGGTTGCGCCAGCGGCTGTCTGGGGTGTAGGCCAGCGCCACTTGTTGCGGGTTGCGTTTGTTCCAGCCGTCTTCGGCGGCGCGTACTTTTTGGGTGGCGGTTTCACGCGTGAAAGGCGGAAACGGCGGACGGGCTTCGCTCATGTTGGCTTCCTTGTTACGGCTTATGGGAATAGCGCTTGGCAAGTTTAGGAAAAAGCGGCTTTTGATACTATAGCGGCATGTTTTCCGCCGCCTCCACCCCATCCACCACTACCGCCCACGCGCTGGATTTCGCCGCGCTCGCCGCTGACATCAAGGCGTGGGGGCGTGAGCTTGGTTTTCAGCAGGTTGGCATTACTGATCTCGACCCTGGCCTCAACGCGCAACATTTACGCGCCTGGCTGGCGCGAGATTACCACGGGGAAATGCACTACATGCAGCGTCATGCCGAGTTGCGCCGGGCGCCTGAGAACTTAGTGCCGGGCGCTTTGCGGTTGATTTCGCTGCGCATGGATTATTTGAGCATGGACACCCGCGCGGTGACGGTGCTGCGCAATCCGGCGCAAGCCTACGTGGCGCGTTACGCGCTGGGGCGCGATTATCACAAGCTGATTCGCAAGCGTTTAGAGCAGTTGGCGCGGCGCATTCACAGCGCCGTTGGCGATTTTAATTATCGTGCTTTCGTCGATAGCGGGCCTGTTCTGGAACGTGCCTTCGCGGAAAAGGCCGGCTTGGGCTGGATCGGCAAGAACACCATGCTGATCAACCGCCGTGCCGGTTCGTGGTTTTTTCTGGGTGAATTATTTACCGATTTACCCTTGCCGATCGATACGCCCTCCAGCGCGCATTGCGGCACTTGCCGCGCTTGCCTCGACACCTGCCCCACGCAAGCCTTCGTGGGCCCGTGGATTTTGGATGCGCGGCGCTGTATTTCTTATCTCACGATTGAACTCAAGGGCGCGATTCCGCTCGAACTGCGCCCCTTGATCGGCAATCGCGTGTTCGGCTGTGATGATTGCCAGTTGTGCTGCCCCTGGAATAAATTTACGAGCGCCACGCGCGAGCATGATTTCACGCCGCGCCATGCGCTTGATCGCGCGGAGCTGGTGACGCTCTTCAACTGGAGCGAAGCGGAATTTTTGCGCTACACCGAAGGCAGCGCGATTCGCCGTACCGGTTACGAAGGCTGGCTGCGCAATCTCGCGGTGGGCCTCGGTAACGCGCCGCGTGATGCAAGCGTGATCGCCGCGCTAGAGCGGCGTTTGCAAGACCCTTCCGCCCTGGTGCGCGAACACGTACGCTGGGCGCTTGACCGCCATTGCAAGTCTCATCAGGAGTCATACCACGCATGAGCCCTCCCGAACATCACCGCCTCAACCGCAGTAGCTGGCTGCGCGCCGCCGTACTGGGCGCTAACGATGGCATTGTTTCCACCGCGTCGATGCTGATTGGCGTGGCGACGGCCGGCAGCGATAAACAGGCCATTTTAATCGCCGGCGTGGCGGCGCTGGTGGCGGGCGCCATGTCGATGGCGGCGGGGGAATACGTGTCCGTCAGTTCGCAGGCCGATACCGAGGCGGCGGATCTGGCGCTGGAGCGCACCGCGCTGCACGAACATCCGCAAGAAGAATTGGAGGAATTGCGCGACATTTACATCAAGCGCGGCTTGAACCCTGAGCTGGCCGCTGAAGTGGCGCAGGCGCTCATGCGGCATGATGCGCTTGAAGCCCACGCCCGCGACGAAATCGGCATCACCGACGCCGGCAAGGCGCGGCCCTTGCAAGCCGCCTTTGCTTCCGCGCTGGCCTTTACCGCTGGCGCCGCGCTGCCGGTGCTGGTGGCCTTGCTGTTGCCTTTAGCCATGCTGCCTTGGGGCCTGGCTTCGAGTTCGCTGGTGTTTCTCGGCGGCCTCGGCGCGGTGGCGGCGCACGCTGGCGGCGCTTCCATGAGCAAAGGCGCGCTGCGGGTGTGCGTGTGGAGCGCCGGGGCGATGGCGCTTACGGCCTTGGTGGGGAGTTTGTTTGGGGTGAATGTGTAAAAACTTTTGGGGAAGTCTCAATAGGCGCGGCAGACGAAACTTCCGCATG
>JAITMI010000174.1 GCA_031277435.1 Pseudomonadales bacterium | reverse complement strand
TCAACACAAGGTTGATGATATAGATTATACACTTCGGAAAGCCCTATATGGCCGTTGGCCCCATAGTCAGCCTCTTCAAATGCAACATCACCCGAATACGGCGGCAACCAAGTTTGATTACTTGATAGATAGAAAGTCAGCCCAGTGTAAGTCGCAATATCAGCTGCTGCCCCAGCGTAATATGGCCCATAATTTGGCGCAAAATCCCGAATTCCAATATTTTTATACTTAAACCTATAATCAAGATCTTCCTGAGAGGAAGCAGGTTGAAACATAAGCATCAACATAAGAAATTTCATCACCAGCAAAAAATACTTATTTTTCATAACATTCTCCACAGATAACCAATATTTTTAGTCTATAAAAGACATTTAAAAGACCCTCTTTATCTGCACCACTATGGCAGTATTACACGTAGCGCAGTATGGATACACCACTCCGTCTTCTGGCGATTTAAATTCAAGTCTCAGACGATAGTAAAAATCTAAATCGTCTGTCAATCTGGATACTATGTAACTTTCTGTATCCCCGACATACGAAAACCGTAGCGTATCCCCGCTCTGCTCAATACCTGCGAGCGCTATTACCACTACCTGCCCCATCTTTTCCTGGATAATAAAGTAACCAAAATCGCTGAAATCACCCTGCGCCTGCCAAATTCCTGTGTGATTTTCTTCCTCAATCGTTGCGGCTGAGGAAAAACCGGCACACACCAAAAGCACAAAAGTCACAATAAATTTCGACATATTGAAACACTCCATCAGATAGTTGTTGCCGGAGTGTACCCCCCTCCCGCAGAAAAGGTAAGCACTCGTCTTATCCAACTCGCGAACCGAGCAACTGTCCCGTGTCCGATTGCCAAAGTGGCAAGTTCAATTCGCCGAACCATTCCCACACGTCCCTGGTGCCGCTACTACCGCCGATGCCAGCGAAGGGGTAGTGAACAAAAGTTCCGCGAAACCCTGGTACAATTCGCGCACGATCCATTTATCTCGCTCGCCGAGAATCCAATCCTTGGCGGCTTGATTGGCATTGCCTAGACCGGACAGATTGAAAGGCTCGCAGTCTTGAGGATTCATCGGGCCAACCGGCGAATCGGCTGGCGCGCCCTCCTCCATATTATTGGTGCTGCCCACCGCCTTGCCCACCATGAACGCGGCCAATTCAGCGGCGTTGCGATTACGCAGGGCGATGTTGCACACGGTGGCGCCAGCTGACACAGACGGATATGGCGGAAGCGCTAGGCGTCGGGCAGTCCTATGTTTCCAAACTGGAACGCGGTGAAAATTACATTGATGTGCTGCTGTTTGCTCGCTGGTGTGCAGCGTGCGGCGTAAAAGCCGGAAAGGTGTTGGATGGGCTGCTTAGATGATTTCCCGCTGATTATCAGAGCGCCGCAAGAAAGCTCCGGTCTACGCCACCGGATGAGTCTTGAGCCAGTCGCGTAGCGCGTCGTTCATGCGCGGTAGCAAGCCAAGGTTACATGGCTCTGTTTATTTCTCCGCTGTCATTCCGCGCGCAGTCGCGGAATCCATGCGGTGCCGGACTCTGCGGCTTTAGTGGATTCTGCGACTGCGCTTCGCTCCGCGCAGAATGACGGGGCGGGGCTTTTGCGACAACCCCCTGGGCTTCCGTCGGCGCCACGCGCGTACCGTCAAGCGATTCAATCAAGTAGACGTCCGCAAGGCCGTAAGGTAGACGGCTATCCATCAAGCCGCATCAGGCCAGCGGCGAATTCGCGCCAGCTCATCAGCCAGCGCGTCTTTCGCGGTTTCCGTGTCAAAGCGTGCTTGCCCGCGTAGCCAGTAGCCATCGGACAGGCCAAAGAATTTACATAACCGCAAATCAGTATCCGCGGTAATACCGCGACGGCCAGCAACGATTTCACCAATACGCTGCGCCGGAACGCCAATTTCCTTGGCCAGACGGTATTTGCTTATTCCCAGAGGGGTCAAAAACTCTTCCTGTAAGATTTCGCCTGGATAGATTGGGGCCAATTTCTTAGTCATGATCTGCCTTTTGGGTGGTAATCAACGATTTCAACATCATAGGCGATCATAAATCATGCCGCACCCGCCAGCGGTTGCCTGTTTCCGCATGAAAGCGGTAGTCTCTGCGCGCTCGAAGCACAACCGTCAGTTCCCTCTTTCCATTTGCTAACTAGTAGGTTGATAACCATGAAACGATTTCCTCTGATGAATACCGCGCTTTGCGTGCTCGCTTCGCTGAGCGTAACTACCGCCCTGGCGCAAGCGCCCGCCGCGCCTGCTCCGGCGCCGCGCGCCGCGGCCCCGGCGCTCACTCCCGCAGTCGAAGCGGCGCAGGCTGCCGTTGCCGCGTGCGCCGCTGATGGCTACAAAGTGACGGTGCTGATTACCGATGCCGACGGCGAAACGGTGGTGCTGCTCTCCGGAGACGGCGCGGCGCTGCGCACGCAAGGGGTGGCCAGGAGCAAGGTGGCGGCGGCGCTGAAGTACCAGATGTCTTCCGGCGAGGTGGCGGAAAAAGCCAGGAACGATGCCGCGTTTGATGCTGAAATCAAAGCTGACCCCGCCATCGGCACGGCGCGTCAGGGCGCGGTTCTGATCAAAAATGGCGATGCGATCATCGGCGCTTTTGCCGTCTCGGGCGCGCCCGGCGGCGATAAGGATGAGGCTTGCATCACCGCGGCGCTGGCGAAGGTTGCGCTGAACTGAGCGAAGTGCGTCGCGGTGCCAGCCGCGACGCATCAAGGCCCCCATCAACAAGCTCTATCAACAAGCTCCATCAACAACCGCCCATAACATGGTAGACAAGCCGGTTCACTGACTGCACAATCGAGTATCAATCCCATGCAGGTCAAACCCTTGGCGGCATCAGAGGCGCAGCAGAATAATGACCAAGACGCGCGGTAAAAACCTTTCTTCCACTCCCTTCCCCAGCGCTCTGCGCCTGTTGCCCTTGCTGCTGAGCGGCTTGAGCGCGGCGGCGTTGGCGCAAGAAGCGCAAGACGGACAAGCCCCAGGACAGTGGGGCGTGGTTGAGCAATACTGCATGGAGTGCCACAACACCACCGATTGGGCTGGTCAATTGGCCTTCGATCTGCTCGACCCCAACGACCTCGGCCACGATGCCGCCGCCTTTGAACAAGCCATCCGCAAATTGCGCGGCGGGCTGATGCCGCCGCCGGGCGCCGAGCGTCCGAGCAATGAGCAGGTAGCGGCGCTGGCCTCCTGGCTGGCCGATTCGCTTGATGCCGCGGCCACCGCTGCTCCCGCTGGCCGCGTGCCGCTGCGCCGGCTCAACCGCCGCGAATATCAGAACGCCATCCGCGATCTTTTGGGTTTGGAAATCGACGCCGCCGCGCTCTTGCCGCGCGACGATCTCAAAGGCGGTTACGACAACAACGCCGCCGCGCTGCAAGTGAGCCCTACTTTTATCGATCAATATCTCAGCGCCGCGCGCACCATCGCGCATGACGCGGTGGGCGACCGCCGCCCGATTCCGATCATGCAGACTTACGGCAACGTCGCCGACATGATTATCTCGCTGCCGCCGCGCGGTACGCCCGGCACCGGCTCGCAGCAGCGCCACAACGAAGGCATGCCCTTCGGCACGCGCGGCGGCATGAACGTCAGCTATAACTTCCTCGCCGATGGCGAATACGAACTGACTATCGGCGATCTGGCGCTGGCGCGCGAAGTGCCTAACATGGAATTTGAAAACACCGTGGTGGCGCTGCTCGACGGCGAGGAATTTTTCCGCACCACGGTTGGCGGCGAAGCCGACCACAAAGCCATCGACCAAATTCAGGACGACGCGGTGGCGCAAATCAACGACCGCCTGCGCAAAATCCGTTTTCCGGCCACCGCCGGTCAGCATGAAATCACCGTCACCTTCATCCAGCGCAGCTTCGCCGAAAGCGACGAACGCAACAGCATTGCCGCGCTCGAAGGCGGCCAGGACCGCCTGCACGCCATCCACGCCTTGCAGGTGCGCGGCCCCTTGAGTGTTACTGGAATGAGCGATTCGGCCAGCCGCCAGCACATCTTCCAATGCTACCCGCGCGAAGACGCCGAGGAACGCGCCTGCGCCGAAGAAATCATCGCCAACCTCGCCGCCCGCGCCTTCCGCCGCCCGCTCGCGCAGGAAGACATGGATGCCCTGCTCGGCTTTTACGACCAAAGCCGCGCCAGCGGCGATTTTGAAAGCGGCGTGCGCGAAGCCTTGAGCGCGATCCTGGTGAGCCCGCACTTTTTGTACCGCGCCGAAGTTGGCGGCAATGATGGTGACACTTTAGAACTGAACGATCTGGAACTCGCCTCGCGCCTGTCATTCTTCCTCTGGAGCAGCCTGCCGGACGATGAACTCTTGACGCTCGCCAACGCCGGTCAATTGCATGACGACGCGGCGCTGCGCGAGCAAATCCATCGCCTCTTGGCCGATCCGCGCGCCAAAACTCTGGTGGACGATTTCGCCTTTCAGTGGCTGAACCTCGCCAAGCTCGATGAAATCGTACCCAACCGTGGCCTCTTTCCCTACGCCAGCAACTTCCTCGACCCGCGCCCCTTGTTCAAGGAAGAACTGAGCCTGTTCATCGACAGCGTGCTGCGCGGCGACCAGCCGGTGACCAAACTATTGGATGCTGACTACACCTATCTTAACGAACGCCTGGCCATGCACTACGGCATCACCGACATCAAGGGCAGCCGCTTCCGCAAGGTGCAACTGAGTGACGAAAACCGTTACGGCCTGCTTGGCAAGGGCGCGATCCTGATGCTCACCGCCAACCCCAACCGCACCTCGCCGGTTTTGCGCGGCGCCTGGATTCTGGAACGCCTGCTCGGCACGCCGCCCGCCGCTCCCCCGCCCAACGTGGAAGCCCTGCCGGAAAACGGCGGCGGCGGCCCGGCGCGCACGGTACGCGAACGGCTCGAACAGCATCGCGCCAACCCTACTTGTTTTGCCTGCCACGGCGTGATGGACCCGCTCGGCATGGCGCTGGAAAACTTCGACAGCGTAGGCCAGTTCCGCGGCTTCGACCGCGACACCCTCACCGCCATCGACGCTTCCGGCGTATTGCCCGACGGCAAGGCCATCGACGGCCCCGCCGATCTGCGCGCGGCCCTGGTGGCGCGCAGCGACATGTTCGTGCAAACCTTGATCGAAAACCTGATGACCTATGGCCTGGGCCGCGAGCTCACCTGGCGCGACATGCCCACCGTGCGCGCCATCCTGCGCGCCGCCGCCGCTGATGATTACCGTTTTGAAAGCATCGTTTACCACATCGTCACCAGCGACGCCTTCCGCCTGCGCGAAGGGCTGAGCGCCACTGACGCACCCGCCACCTTACAAACCGGAGGACTCTGAGCATGAGCATGTTCAACAGCAACAAGCACCTGTCCCGCCGTACCGTCTTGCGCGGCACTGGCATCGCCCTGGGCCTGCCGCTGCTCGACGCCATGATCCCCGCCTCCGGCGCGCTGGCGCAAAGCGCCGCCCTGCCGCAAACGCGGCTCGGCTTCATCTACTTTCCGCACGGCGCGGTGATGCACGCCTGGGTGCCAGAGCAGCAAGGCGCCAACTTCACTTTTTCGCCGATCCTCGAACCGCTCGCCAAGGTGCGTGACTACGTCACCGTGGTGAGCGGCCTGCGCAACAAAGGCGGCGAAAGCACCAACCCGCACGGCATCATCGAGGAAACCTGGCTCTCCTGCGTCAACCCCAACGACCGTGACCGCGATCTCAAAGGCATCACCGCCGACCAGCTCGCCGCGCGCTACATCGGCCAGAACACCCCCCTGCCCTCGCTGGAACTATGCGGCGAACCGGGCGGCGCCGTGTCCTACCGCACGCCGCAGCAACCCTTGCCGATGGAAGGCAACCCGCGCCGCGTCTTCTACACCATGTTCGGCCAGGGCGACACCTACGACGAGCGCATCGCCATCCTGCAACAAAGCACCAGCCTGCTCGATTACGTGAAGGACGCCACCGTCAGCCTCAACCGCAAACTCGACCCCGCCGACCGCGTGCGCGTCGCCGACTATCTTGACTCGGTGCGCGAAATTGAACGCCGCATTCAAAAACTGGAGGAAGGCGCGCGCGATCTCGACGGCCTGCCCGAAGCGCCCATCGGCCCTCCGGATGATTTCGGCGAATTGCTCGACATTCAATTTGAAATGATGGCGCTGGCCTGGCAGACCGGCCAGACCAACATCGCCTCGCTGCGCATGGTGAAGGAAGCCAGTATGCGCGTGTATTCGGTGGTGGGCGTGGAAGAAGCCTTCCACCCGCTGTCGCATCACCAGAACGACCCCAGCAAATTTGAACGCTTGATCCGCGTGCAGCGTTATCATACCGAGCGTTTCGCCAAATTCGCCGAGCGCCTGGCGCAAATTCCCGACGGCGACGGCTCGCTGCTCGATCACAGCATCATTCTGTTCGGCAGCAACATGAGCAACAGCGACGTGCACAACAACGACCCCTTGCCCCAGGTACTGGTTGGCAAAGGCGGCGGTATCAAGGGCGGCCAGCATTTGGCCTATCCGCAAGACACGCCGCACGCGCGCATCCTGCACACCATGCTGGAAAAAGCCGGCATGGAACTCGACAGCTTCGCCGACAGCACTGGCGCCTTTGCGGAGGTTTGAGGTGCAAAAGTTAACGCCACATCGTCTATGCGCCCTGCTCCTGGGCTTCGCGCTCGCGCAACCGGCCTTGGCCATCGACCCGCCCGCGCGCGACACCCCGCCCGCCGAAGCCGTCGCCTGGCGCGGCCCGGATGGCAGCACCGCGCTGCACTATGCCGTGTACGAACAAGACGCCGCGCGCGTGGCGCAACTGCTCGCGGCCGGCGCCCTCCCCAACGCCAGCAACCTCTACGGCTCCAACCCCATGCAGCTTGCCGCCGAAGTGGCCGACACCGAAATTCTGCGCCTCCTGCTCACCCAGGCCGCCAGCGTTGATGTCGAAGCGCCCAACCCCGAAGGCCAGACCGCGCTGATGCTGGTGGCGCGCACCGGCAGGGTGGATGCCGCGCAATTGCTCTTGGAACACGGCGCCAACGCCAACGCGCACGAAAACTGGGGCGAACAAACCGCCCTGATGTGGGCGGCGGCGCGCAGCCACCCCGAGATGATGGCGCTATTGATCGCCCACGGCGCTGATTTGAACGCTCAGTCCACCGCGCGCGACTACCGCCGCCACCTTACCAAGGAAGGCCGCGCCAAGAGTCTCGACAGCGGCGGCCTCACTCCCCTGCTCTATGCCATCCGCGAAAACTGCGCCGCCTGCGTCAGCGTGCTGATCGACAAGGGCGTGGACCTCGACCTGCCCGACCCCGACGGCGTGTCGCCGCTCATGCTCGCCATCATCGACGCGCATTGGGACATCGCCACGCAATTGATCGACGCTGGCGCCGACATCCAGCAATGGGACGTGTTTGGCCGCGCGCCGCTGCTCACCGCCATCGCCAACCGCAACGCCACCGGCATAGCGCCCAATCAGCCGCTGAATCAGCACGACGGCTTGAGCGTTGTGCGCCTGCTTTTGGAACGCGGCGCCAACCCCAACATGCAATTGTTCCTGCGCCCCGCCAAGCAGCGCGGCAGCGGCTTTTCGCGCGGCACCACGCCCTTGATCGCGGCGGCGGGCAATGGCGATCTGGACGTCATCAAACTGCTGTTGGAACACGGCGCCGAAGCCAATCTGCCGCAAGCCGATCTGCAAACCCCGGTATCCCTGCTCGCTGGCGCCCGCGCGCCGCAGGACGAACTGGTGCAAGCCTTGCAACTTTTACATGATGCCGGCGCCGAACTCGACGTGGTAGCGGTGCATCATCATTTGCAGCGCACCCGCGGCGGCGCGCCACTGCATTACGCGGTACGCGCCAATAACGATCAGGTAGTGCAAGCGCTGGTGGATCTCGGCGCCAACATCAACATTCAGGATCACGACGGCCTCACCGCGCTCGATTACGCGATGGCGCGCGGCTTCGTGCCCTTTTTGCAGATGCGGCCCCGCCCCAATACTAAACTGGCCGATCAATTACGCGCGCTGGGCGCCACGGCGGAACTTGAGGCCACGCCGTTCTGGCCCAACGTCGGCCCGCCGTTTTATTATCCGTGGAGCGTGTTCCCGCTGGACCCCGCGGCGGAAGCCGCCGCGCTGGTGCCCGGTTCTTTCGATCATCAATAATGGCAATAATTCAATATCAATTTATA
>JAITMI010000085.1 GCA_031277435.1 Pseudomonadales bacterium | reverse complement strand
TACGCTATAGCTACAATGGCACATCGCGCACGGTGCGCATGCCCTATGATCCGGGCGCGACCGTGCGGGTTCGCGTAGACGTTGAACCGGTATTTTGAAACGCTTGCCGCGCGGTGAGTTTTTCTCCAGTAATGGTTTCGAGCCCCATGAAAATTTCGGCAGGTTTTTCCACTGCGTTCGCGCTTTTGGCGTGCCTGACGCTCGCGCCCCCGTCAGAGGGCCAGGCCGCCGAATTTCCGCGTCCACAAGGCTTGATGCCGGGCCTTGCCGCGAATGCGGCCAGCGCGGACGAGGCCGAAGCGCAGGCGCGAGTCTCGCGGCGCGAGGCTTCCGACCGCGCGCGCGAGGCTTTCCCCAATAGCCGCGTGTTGAACATCCGTCTTGAAAACGGGCAATGGATTTTGCGCATGGACCAAGGCGGCAATGTGTTCAACGTATTGGTTGACGCCAATACCGGCCGCGTCCGCCGGGCGGATTGACGCGCCATGCGGCTCTTGATCGTTGAAGACGAAGACTTGTTGCGCGCCAAGCTGGTCAAGGCGCTGGAAGACGGCGGCTACGTGGTCGATAGCGCCAGCAACGGCAAAACGGGCCTCTATCATGGGCTCGAATACGACTACGACGCCGCCATCATCGACCTCGGCCTGCCGCAGCTCGATGGCATTTCCCTCATCAAGACCCTGCGCCAGAGGGGCCGCGTTTACCCGATTTTGATTCTTACCGCGCGCGACAACTGGACCGACAAGGTCGCCGGGCTCGACGCCGGCGCCGACGACTATGTGGTCAAACCGTTCCAGATCGAAGAGATCCGCGCCCGCCTCAATGCCTTATTGCGCCGCGCCGCCGGCTTCGCCAAGCCCGCGCTGGATTTTGGCCCGCTCAGTCTCGATACCACCGCGCGCCGCCTTCAGGTGAACGGCGAGGCGGTGGAACTCACCGCTTACGAATACAAGGTATTGGAATACTTGATGCTGCATCCGGGCAAGGTGGTCTCCAAGAGCGAGTTGACCGAACATCTGTACGATCAGGATCACGACCGTGACAGCAACGTACTGGAAGTGTTCGTGCGCCGTCTGCGCCAGAAACTCGACCCCGACGAAAGCCTGAAACCCATCGAAACCATCCGCGGCCTGGGCTACCGCTTCAATGTCTCCCCCAGCAAACGATAAGCTGCGTTATTCGCTGCAAACGCGCCTGTTTCTGGCGTTTGGCGTGCTGTTGATCTTGTTCCTTGGCCTCGCTGGCCTGGTATTGGAACGCGCCTACCAGGAAAGCGTCGAAGCCGCGCTGCGCGAGCGTTTGCAGTTGCAGATTTATGCTCTGGTCGGGGTGGCCGAACCCGACGGCGCGGCGTTCTACCTGCCGGATACGCAGGAAGCGCGCTTTTCTCAGATCGATTCCGGCCTCTATGGTTTCATCGTCGATGCCGAAGGACGCGAACGCTGGCGCAGCCCTTCCGCGCTCAACCTCAACCTTAGCCTCAACCTGGCCGAAGACGATGGCGCGCCGCAAATTCCCAAGGTGGGTAAAACGCTGTACGGCAATCTCAGCTTGCCGGGGCAGGGCGAGTTGATCTGGGCCAGTTATGGCACTTACTGGGAAGTTCAGGACCAGCAATTCAATTTCATCGTTTTGGAATCCTCAGCGCCGACGGCGGCGCAAATTCGTGAATTTCAATCCAATTTATATTTATGGTTTGGCGCGCTGGCGCTGTTTTTATTGGTGGCGCAGCTTTTGCTTTTACGCTGGGGCTTGCGGCCCTTGGCCAATCTGGCGGAAGACGTGTCCGCCATCGAAAGCGGCGAGCGCGACGAATTGCAAGGCAGCTACCCCGTCGAACTCGTGCCCGTGACGCGCAACTTGAACCTGCTGATAAAACGCGAACGCGAACGGCAACAGCGTTACCGCGGCATGTTGGGCGATCTGGCGCACAGCCTGAAAACCCCGCTGGCGGTCTTGTCGGCAGCCTTGCAGGAACTAAGAGGCGGCGCCAATCTCGATGGCCGGCAGCGGCACGACATGGAAGAACAATTGGAACGCATGGATCAGATCGTGTCGTATCAGCTCAAGCGCGCGGTGGAAGTGAACCGTTCACGCCTGTTGGCCAAGCCGGTAGCGGTAGCGCCGCTGTTGGAGCGCATCATGAGCGCCTTGAACAAGGTATACCGCGACAAGGCCATGCAAACGCGCGTGGAAGCCGCCGCCACGGTGCAATTTTTCGGCGAAGAAAGCGACCTCATGGAACTCTGCGGCAATGTGCTAGACAACGCCTTCAAATATGGCGCGAGCCGCGTCGCGGTCAGCGCTCATCAGGAAGGCCGCACGCTATGCCTGACGGTAGAAGACGACGGCCCCGGCATTGCTCCCGATAAACGCGGCTGGGTACTCGAACGTGGCGCCCGCGCCGACACCGTGCGCAGCGGCCAGGGCATTGGCCTCGCGGTAGTGGTGGAATTGGTGAGCGCCTATGGCGGCGAAATCCGCATCGATGAAAGCCCGCTCGGCGGCGCCCGGTTCAGTATCCGTTTGGGGTAAGAAATAGCGGAAGTAGCTTTGATGCCGCTAAGGCTATAGGATTTACAGCATGCCTTTGCGACTATTGAGACTTCCCCAAATCATGACAGCCTGCGCAATTCTCGATCTGGGCCAATTGCCGGAGCAAGTTGTACTCTGGATGCGTCATGATTTACGGGAATGTCAATAGTGAGTATGTGCGCACGCAGTTAGCTTGCGCTTAGCTACGTTTTTCAAATCAGAATCATAAATTAAAGGTACAAAATGCGCGCGATAGGTAATTTCATTTGGTTTATTCTCGGTGGCGTTTGCATGGGCTTGGCATGGTGGCTGATCGGCCTACTAGCCTTCGTGACGATCGTTGGAATCCCTTGGGGTAAGGCGTGCTTTATCATCGGCCAATTCTCCTTTTTTCCCTTTGGGCAGGAGGCGATCAGCCGTAAGGAATTACATCAACAAGATGATATTGGTACCGGCGGTCTGAGTGTGCTTGGAAATATCATTTGGTTCATTTTTGCCGGCTTTTGGCTGGCGCTTGGGCATATCGCCTCCGCGTTGGCTTGCTTTATCACAATCATTGGCATCCCTTTTGGAATTCAACACCTCAAATTAGCTGGTGTTGCGCTAGCGCCAATTGGAAAAACGATAGTGAGCAAGGAAGTGGCGGAAGCGGCGAGAAAATCGAATGCGGAGGCGGCCATCTCGGCCTTGAGGAACAATGCCTGACATTGCCATAAGGCGCTTCCTGTCAATCCCAGCCGAGCAATATCCTCGCTTTTCCATGCGCTCGCGCAAATGGCAATGATGAGCGCAGACGCATCTTTGCAAAACTAACGCGCCCGCAATTGCTCAATGTATTTCAGCTCACCCTCCGCGGTGGGATTGCCCGGCTCGTTTTGCAACGATTGTTCAAATGCCGCCTGAGCTTCATCGAGCCGTCCCAATTCGATCAGCGCAAAACCTTGCCCGCGCAGCGCGCGGGCCCGTTCGCTATTTTTCGTATCTTCGGGCGAGGCGAACTCGACGAACTCCAAGGCTTGCGTGAATACCAGCAGCATTGCCGCCCAATCGCCTTGCAATTGCCGTATGTGGCCAAGTTCAAACCAAAATAGCGGATTGTTGGGCGAACAAGTCAAGGCGTTTTGCAATTGCTCCAGCGCCTGATTCAAATCTGGCTGCGCCGTTTCCAACAGGGCATAGGCTTTCAGGTGATAGGCAAAGGCCCAGGTGGGCTCGATGACGATGGCATCGCGTGAAGCGGCATCGCCGCCGTTAGCGGCGTTAGCGGCTTGCATCATATAAAAAAGCGATTCAGCCGAAGTCCGCGCGCAGTAAACGCGCACGGAGGAATCGGCGTATTGCGTTTCATATTCGGCGATCAACGGATCCAAGAATTCGGTGATGGCGCGCTCCGGCTGTCCCGCGCCGATTATCTGAGCCGCTTGTTCCAATTTCGCGGTACGCGCGGCTTCCAGCGCATCTTCTCTAACACCAAGCTCGGGCGCCGCCGCGGCATCGCTTTGCGGTTCTTGCGCCCAAGCCGCGACTGGCAATGCCAGCAGCACGGCGGCGATCAGCGGCGCTTTACTCATTGCACGGCCTCCAGAGTGACGATTCGCGCCTGCCAGCACAAATCCACCATCCGGCCAAAACGCTGTACCGCTTCCGTGCCGATTACGAGCGGATTGTCGCCCTGTGCGCCTCCCATGATGAAATCGCGCGCTACTGGGTCAAAAATCATTTCGTGCGGATGCAGCGCAATATCCACGTTTTCGCGCGCGAAAAATTCGCCCAGATGTTCGATGCCTTCCACCGCCTCGCGATGCACATCGACGCCGCCGCGCGGGCTGAGTTCCATCACCGCCGCGGTATGGCGCATCCCTTGGTCAAAAACAGGGAAGATCAGCGAAATGGCGCCCGGCGTATGCCCCGGCGTCAGCACCACGGTGATTGGCGTATCGCCGAGAGTGATTACCTGGCCGTCGCTGGCGATGCTGGCGGCATCCGGCGCGGCGCCAGCGGGCATACTGGCCCAGTCGGCTTGCGACAGCATGACTTTCACGCCGCGCTCTTGAAAATACGGCGCGCCGCCCGAGTGATCGCCGTGAAAATGCGTGACGAACACGACTTTCAGATCGTCTGGATCAAGCCCCAGCTGCCGCATACCCGGCACGATGATATTGGCGGCGTCTTCCGGCGTATACAGCGTGTCGATCAGCGCCAGCCCATCGGAAGTCTCGATCACCCAGGCGCCCACGTCGGTGCGGCCAACGTAATAAAGATTGTCGAACAGCTTGACCGGCGCCGCCGCTACGCCATCGCCCAGCCCAGGAAAACGCGCCGGCTCCACCGTGCACTGGCGCACGAAAGTGGCCTCGGAACGCGCATCCGACAATTGCCGCGCTTGTTCCACCAAGGCGGGGTCAGCATCCTGCGCATTTACTTTTATGACGGCCAACGCCAATAGCGTCAGCGCCAGGATGTTCGATGTGGCGATTTTTTTCATTGGTTTTCCTCATCATGAATTTGCCGGAACCGGTGCCGGAGGGTGCGAGCATAACGCAGTGGGCGCGGAAAAGCGCAAGCAACATGCGACCGGGCGATTTATACTCCTTGCCCGTACAGAAGCAATGACCGCTAATTCGTCAACAACCCCAGCGCCGTCAAGAACGGAGAGCGCCATGAAGCAAATAATCTCTGCTCCAGACAACGAATGGATCGACTACATCGCAAGAATGTGGCTGCTTGGGAATCAAATATCCCAAGATGTTCTTGGCGAGAAGATGGATGGCGGCCCGCAAGATTTGGATCGCTTGCAACGCATTCTGAATAGCGGAAAAATTCCAGTTTCAAATACGCAAGAACTTCAATCTCTCGGAATCCTGTTCGGCAAAGTATTCGTAAACGAAACACCGCACTACGATTGGTGGGTTGTGGAAGACGAATATGGCAAAGATGCCTGCGTTCGCTTCAAGGAAACAACGCTTTTGATATTCCCGCAAACAATGATCTCAAAACGAGTCGAAGATGGCGAAGAAATTAACGTACACGATATGTTCGTTGGCCTGCGTGAGAAACTCGAAATTATCAGGAAAGAGAACTATGCGGATATATAGCCAGTTGCGGCCCAACATGCGCTTAACCCCGCAAAACCGCCCCGAGCTTAGCTTTAGCGGAAGGCTTGCACCGTGCAAGCCTCCCTTTTGGAAGGCCGCTAGACATCTATAAATATATGCCATACAAATAATATACTTTGTTTGTCACGGGTGCGCGACTCAGTCGCGGGAGGGTTAAATCGTGCGGAGCATGACAATTGAGCAACTGAGGACCGCTGTAAATGTAGACGGCGTTTCCGATGTCATTCTAAAAGGAGAAGGCGCGGATTTTCAGGTCCATATTGCACTCCGAAACGGCGGCACGAGCGTGCTGTCAACGGCGCGCAGCAGCGCGCCGCGCACGTTTTCGAATCCCGCTACCGCATTTAACGCGCTGCTTGATGCTGGCATCACACAGTGCCGGATCGAGGCAAGCGCGTGGAATCCAAGGGCGGCGAACAATGCGCG
>JAITMI010000047.1 GCA_031277435.1 Pseudomonadales bacterium | reverse complement strand
ATGGGAGTCCCTTCAATCATTCAAATTTTTACTGAAATTTATCGCCACGAAAACCGTACTGTAGGGGCAGGCCCCCGTGCCTGCCCTTGCTGACGGATGCCACGAAACGATGGGCAGGCACGGGGGCCTGCCCCTACGGATGCAAGATGCTTCTTCGCAACAATTTTGCGGAGAATGAACAAATTTACAATTTACCATTCAGTTTAATATTCATGCGAGGTAGCGCGTCATGCCAATGATCAGTTTGCGGCAACTCTTGGACCATGCGGCGGAACATTCCTACGGAGTGCCCGCCTTCAACGTCAATAATCTGGAACAAGTGCGCGCCATCATGATGGGCGCCGATGAAGTGAACAGCCCGGTGATTCTGCAAGCCTCCGCCGGCGCGCGCAAATACGCCGGTTCCAACTTCCTCAAGCACATGATTCAGGCCGCCATCGAGGAATTCCCGCACATCCCCATCGTGATGCACCAGGACCACGGCACCGCGCCGGGCGTGTGCCAGCGTTCCATTCAACTGGGTTTTTCCTCGGTGATGATGGACGGCTCGCTGGCCGAGGACGGTAAAACGCCCACCGCTTACGACTACAACGTCGCCGTCACCCGCCTCACCGTGGCGATGGCGCACGCTTGCGGCGTTTCCGTGGAAGGCGAAATCGGCTGCCTCGGTTCGCTCGAAACCGGCATGGCCGGCGAGGAAGACGGCATTGGCGCCGAAGGCCAATTGGATCACAGCCAGTTATTGACCGACCCCGAGGAAGCCGCGCGCTTCGTCGCCGACACCCAGGTGGACGCGCTCGCCATCGCGGTGGGTACCAGCCACGGCGCGTACAAATTCACCCGCCCGCCAACCGGCGACATCCTCGCCATTGGCCGCATCGCCGAAATCCATCGCCGTTTGCCCAATACGCATCTGGTGATGCACGGTTCTTCCTCGGTGCCGCAAGAGTGGCTCAAAGTCATCAACGACCACGGCGGCCAGATCAAAGAAACCTATGGCGTACCGGTGGAGCAGATTCAAGAAGGCATCAAGCACGGCGTGCGCAAGGTGAATATCGACACCGACCTGCGCCTGGCCTCGACCGGCGCGGTGCGCAAATTTCTGGCGGAAAACCCCAGCGAATTCGACCCGCGCAAATTCCTCGCGCCCACCATCGGCGCCATGAAGCAACTGGTAATCGACCGCCTTACCGCCTTCGGCGCCGCGGGCCAGATTTCCAATATCGGCAAAATCTACAATCTGGAACAAATGGCCAGCCGTTACGACAAGGGGCTGTACGCGGCGCGGGTGAACTAAAACCGAGGTATATCAAACCCGCTGTATATTCGTTGTATATCGCACTTCCCGCGAGAACACGGCGGTATTATTCTTTACCTCCGCCCCACCGAGGGGCTCTGGGACGTTAAGGAGAACTCCATATGAAAGCTACTGCATCATTCGGTTTGATCGTGACCCTGGCCGCCAGCCTGACGGCCTGTTCCAACCTGCCAAGAATGTCCGACGAGGAACGGCTGGCCCTGTTCCGCGACCATGCCGGCGAGTCGATTGCCAGCTTCTCGCTGCTCGGCGCCAATACCGGCTTCAGCGGCTGGACGGCGCTGGGCAGGGAGGCGCTGGCCGTGTGGCCGCGCACCAATGAAGGCTATCTCTTGGATTTGAACGGTATCTGCGAGGATCTCAACTTCGCCACCGGCATTTCCCTCAGCAACCTCGGCAACCGGGTATCGGCCGGTTTTGATTACGTTTACGTGCGCGGCGTCAACAACCCAACCGCTCTGCCCTGCCTCATCAACACCATCCGCCCGCTCGATACGCGCGGCTTGGAGGCAGCGCAAAAAGAACTGCGGCAGGCTGAAGTCATCGAGCGTGAACAGCAAGCCGGCGGGAACGCCGCAACCCCCGGTTAAGCGGCAATTACGGCCCGCGCCACGCTCGCAAGAGGCGTGGGCCGTGTTCCTCCGCGCGCCGCCGCCCTGTAGTATTGCCGGCTTCGTCAGCAGGCCCCCGCGATGTCCGACACCGACCAGGAAAAAATCAGCACGCTCAAGATTCCCCCGCACTCCATCGAGGCGGAACAGGCCGTATTGGGCGCTTTGATGCTGGACGACAGCCGCTGGGACGGCGTCAGCGAGGTGCTGTTCGCCAATGACTTTTACCGGCGCGAACACCGGCTGATCTTCGAGGCGATGTCGGCCCAGGCGCAGGCCGACAAGCCGATCGACGTCATCACGCTCAGCGAAGCGCTCTTGGGCGCCAATCAACTGCAAGAAGCCGGCGGCCTCGACTACCTCGGCGAACTCGTCACCAACACCCACAGCGCCGCCAACGTGGTGGCCTACGCGAAGATCATCAAGGAACGCGCGGTGCGGCGCAAACTGATCGCGGTGGCGCACGGCATCGCCGACAGCGGCTACAACCCCGAAGGCCGCGACAACGCCGAATTGCTCGACGCCGCCGAACAAGCGGTATACCGCATCGCCGACGAACGCCTCAATGGCGGCGGCCCGCAGCCCTTGACGCCGATCCTCAAGGCCGCCGTGGACCGCATCGAAAAGCTGTTTGAATCGCAAGGCAACATCACCGGCCAGAGCACCGGCTTCAAAGATCTCGACGACATGACCTCGGGGCTGCAACCGGCGGATTTGGTGATCGTGGCGGGACGGCCATCGATGGGAAAAACGTCCTTCGCTATGAATATGGTGGAACACGCGGTTCTGAATAACGACAAACCGGTCCTGGTGTTCAGCCTGGAGATGCCGGCCAGCAGTCTCATCATCCGCATGTTGTCCTCCATTGGCCGCATCGACCAGACGCGTATGCGCAACGGCAAGCTGGAAAACGAGGACTGGGACAAACTCAGCACCGCGGTGGCGAAGCTACGCAACCGGCCCTTGTTCATCGACGATACCTCCGGCCTCAGCCCCAGCGAAATGCGTTCGCGCGCGCGCCGCGTGGTACGCGAACGCGGCGAACTGGGCTTGATCATGGTGGACTATCTGCAACTGATGCA
>JAITMI010000026.1 GCA_031277435.1 Pseudomonadales bacterium | reverse complement strand
CTACATTCAGCCCAACTTACGAGTTACCATTCAGCCCAACTTGCGAGTTAAGCTCGGCCTACGGTTTAAACCAGGCGGCAAAGCTGCTTATTAGAAATGCAAATGCAATTGTGTAAATTTGGTTCTTCCCGAAAATTGACATGATGCCTAAATTTGATTTGGCAGAATCTAGCTTTAGTTCTAGTGTTTTTTTAATTTCATCTGAGATGTCTAAGTTTTTAATTGTCTTTTTAATTATTTTGATTTGTTTATAGAAACTACCTTGATTAGGATCTACCACAACTCTAGAGATGAAAATAATAAGCGTGGTCAATACTGCGATAAACTGGAGAAATTTTTCTGTGACTCCCCATACGCCAAGAGTTGCTATAAATAACCAGACTGCTTCTTTATTGAGGTTAGATGTGTGTGCTTCTATTCTCTTAGAAAGCTCCTCTATCTGTTGGGAGAGAGCGTTAGTCTCTATGGTTGAGGTCATTGGTTTTTCTCCTTAGTGCTTAACTTTATTTGATGATAGATGAATTTTGTCGGAAAAGAATACTACAGTCCTAGCTCTTTCCAAATCCCATCCACCCTCGCCTTCACCTCCGCACTCATACTAATCGGCCTTCCCCATTCCCGCGTAGTCTCAGCCGCCAGTTTGGTCGTCGCGTCGAATCCCATTTTGGAACCTAATCCTGAAACGGGCGAGGCGAAATCGAGGTAATCGATTGGGGTGTTTTCGATGCTGACGGTATCGCGTACTGGGTCCATGCGGGTGGTCATGGCCCAGATTACGTCGCGCCAGTCGCGGGTGTTGATGTCGGCGTCTACGACGATGACGAATTTGGTGTACATGAATTGGCGCAGGAAGGACCAGGCGCCGAGCATGATGCGTTTGGCGTGGCCGGGGTATTGTTTGCGGATGCTGACGATGGCGAGGCGGTAGGAGCAGCCTTCGGGGGGGAGGTAGAAATCGACGATTTCGGGGAATTGTTTTTGAATGAGCGGGACGAATACTTCGTTGAGCGCGACGCCGAGCACCGCCGGTTCGTCGGGCGGGCGGCCGGTGTAGGTGCTGTGGTAGATGGGGTTTTTGCGGTGGGTGAGGGTGGTGACGGTGAATACGGGGAATTTTTCTACTTCGTTGTAGTAGCCGGTGTGATCGCCGAAGGGGCCTTCTTCGGCCATGTCGTTGGGGTGGATCACGCCTTCCAAAATGATTTCCGCGGTGGCGGGCACTTGTAAGTCGTTGCTGAGGCAGGCGGCTACTTCGGTTTTGCCGCCGCGCAAGAGGCCGGCGAAGCCGTATTCGCTCAAGGTGTCGGGAATGGGGGTGACGGTGGCGAGCGTGGTGGCGGGGTCGGCGCCGAGCGCGACGGCAAGGGGGAAGGGTTTTCCTGGGTATTTTTCTTGAAAATCGCGGAAGTCGAGCGCGCCGCCGCGATGCGAGAGCCAGCGCATGATGAGGCGGTTTTTGCCGAGTTTTTGCATACGGTAAATGCCGAGATTTTGCCGTTCCTTGAGCGGGCCGCGGGTGATTACCAGGGGCCAGGTCATTAGCGGGCCGACATCGCCGGGCCAGCAGGTTTGGATGGGCAAGAGGTCGAGGTTGACGTCCTCGCCTTGCAGGACGACTTCCTGGCAGGGCGGGTTTTTGACCTCTTTGGGCGCGAGATTGAGCGCTTGTTTGAAGATGGGCGCTTTGTCCCATAGATCCTTCCAGCCTTTTGGCGGTTCGGGCTCCTTCAGGAAGGCTAACAGTTTGCCGACATCGCGCAGCGCGCTGGCGTCTTCTTGCCCCATCGCCAGCGCGACGCGCTTGGTGGTGCCGAACAGGTTGCCCAATACCGGCATGGAATACCCTTTGGGATTTTCAAACAATAATGCCGGGCCGCCGGCGCGCAGGGAGCGGTCGCAGATTTCGGTGAATTCGAGATAGGGATCGACTTCAACGCGGATGCGTTTGAGTTCGCCTTGTTGTTCCAGAAAGGTGAGGAATGCGCGTAGGTCGGCAAACATGGGGGCGGCCTCCAAAGAATGAAGCGGGGGTGAATGGAATGATTACATTCCTGACGTTCAGCGTGAAAGTCCCATTTTTCCCCGTCGTCATGGCCCGGCTTGACCGGGCCATCCATTTCGCGCGCGGGGAGTAGTGCCGTCTTTCGTTTGTGGCTGGCCCGGTCAAGCCGGGCCATGACGGAGAAAACAGAAGTTTTTGCGCGTTATTTGGAAATTGCGGGAGCGGATACGCGGCCGTTGGGCTTCGCTGCGCTCAGCGCCAACCTACGCGGTTTTTGCCCGAATGGATTATTTCCGCTTCATCGACTGGAAAAATTCCTCATTGGTCTTGGTATCTTTCAGCTTGTCGAGGATGAATTCAGTGGCGGGCAAATCTTCCATGGTGGCGAGCAGTTTGCGCAGAATCCACATGCGTTGCAGTTCTTCCTCGGAGGTCAGCAAGTCTTCGCGGCGGGTGCCGGAGCGGCGCACGTTGATGGCGGGGAACACGCGCTTTTCGGCCATTTTGCGGTCGAGATGCAGTTCCATGTTGCCGGTGCCTTTGAATTCCTCGTAGATGACTTCGTCCATTTTGGAACCGGTTTCAGTCAAACAGGTGGCAATGATGGTCAGGCTGCCGCCTTCCTCGATGTTGCGCGCGGCGCCGAAGAAACGCTTGGGGCGTTCCAGCGCGTGCGCGTCCACGCCGCCGGTCAGCACTTTGCCGGAGGAGGGAATTACGGTGTTGTAGGCGCGCGCCAGGCGGGTGATCGAATCGAGCAGAATTACCACGTCTTCCTTGTGTTCAACCAGGCGCTTGGCTTTTTCGATCACCATTTCCGCGACTTGTACGTGGCGCGCGGGCGGTTCGTCGAAGGTTGAGGCGACCACTTCGCCGCGTACCGAGCGCTGCATTTCGGTGACTTCTTCCGGGCGTTCGTCGATCAACAGTACGATCAAGCGGCATTCCGGATTGTTGCGGGTGATCGACTGCGCCATGTTTTGCAGGATCAAGGTTTTGCCGGCTTTGGGCGGCGATACGATCAAGCCGCGCTGGCCTTTGCCGATTGGCGCGATCAGGTCGATGACGCGCGAGCTGAGGTCTTCGGTGCTGCCGTTGCCGGCTTCGAGCAGGATGCGCTGATCGGGGAAGAGCGGGGTGAGGTTTTCAAACAGGACTTTGGTGCGGGCGTTTTCCGGGCGGTCAAAATTGATCTCATCCACCTTGAGCAGAGCGAAATAACGCTCGCCGTCCTTGGGCGGGCGAATTTTGCCCGAGATGGTGTCGCCGGTACGCAAGTTGAAGCGGCGAATTTGACTGGGCGATACATAAATGTCGTCGGGGCCGGCCAGATAGGACGCATCCGCCGAACGCAGGAAACCGAAGCCATCCTGCAAAATCTCCAGCACGCCATCGCTGTAGATGTCTTCGCCGTTCTTGGCATGCCGTTTCAACAGTTGGAAGATGATGTCCTGTTTGCGGGTACGGCTGACGTTTTCAATTCCCATCTCCTCGGCGGTTTGCAAGAGTTCGGGAATGGGCTTGGTTTTCAGTTCGGATAAATTCATAGGCGTAGGAGGAGGGGCGGGCCCCAGTGAGGAAGGTTGAGGTGGTTGAAGAAAAGGGTTGCAACGTAGGCTTGTTGGCTAAGAATTCAGGTAAAGGAAACGGGTAAAAGCGCTGGGGCTGGCTGTTTTTATTCGCAAGCGTTATTCGCAAACCTTATTCGCGAATTTTGTTCGCAAACCTTATTTACGAATGTTGTTCGCAAACGTTATTCGCAAACAACTTTTATATTCGCAAACAACCGCTGGGGCTGCCCATCAGGAGGACGGGCGTTGCGGTATCCGCAGGCTCTGCTTCAGGAAAAGAATGTCAAGGCGACAAGCAGGGCTCAAGTCTAACACTGAGCTTTGGGGCTGTCTAGGGAAAATTGCCGACATCCTTGGTCTTTTCATGTTGGGTTTGACGGGCCGCTGGTACCGGCCCGCTTGCCCCTCCAAGCTATGGGGGCTCAGAGGCTGCCTTCAATGAACGCGGCGAGCTGCGTTTTGGAGACGGCGCCGACTTTCTTGGCCGCCGCTTCGCCGTTCTTGAACACGATCAAGGTGGGGATGCCCTTGATGTTGTACTTGGGCGAGGTGGCCGGGTTGGCTTCCACATCCAGCTTGCATACCTTGATCTTGCCAGCGTATTCCTCGGCCAGTTCACTGAGAATCGGCGCGATCATTTTGCAAGGGCCGCACCAGGGGGCCCAGAAATCCACCAGTACCGGGCCTTTGGCCTTCAGCACTTCTTCTTCAAAACTGAGGTCGGTGACTTGGGTGAGATGTTCGCTCATGGTGATGTCCTTTGAGTCCGTGCGGAATGGAATTTGACCGGAAGATACCTGAAAGTTGGCGCTTGGATGTTGGGGCTTGGATATAGGGGAGGCAAAATCAGTTTTCAAGGGCGGGCATTGTACACCGCTCAGCCCTCGTTGAGCCGCTCGGCCATGCTGAGCGCGAAATAGCTGAGGATGGCGTCCGCGCCGGCGCGCTTGATGCCGAGCAGGGTTTCGGGCACCACTTTGGCCGGGTCCAGCCAGCCTTTTTCGAAGGCCGCCATCAGCATCGCGTATTCGCCGCTCACCTGATACACCAGGGTGGGCACGCCGAATTCGTCCTTCACCGCCTTGACGATGTCGAGATAGGGCATCCCCGGCTTGACCATCACCATGTCGGCGCCTTCTTCCAGATCCATCGCCACTTCGTGCAGCGCCTCGCGCGCGTTGGCGGGGTCCATTTGGTAATTTTCCTTGGTGCTGCGGCCCAGGTTGCCGGCTGAGCCCACCGCGTCGCGGAAGGGGCCGTAATAGCTCGACGCATATTTGGCCGAATAGGCCAGAATGCGGGTGTGCAAATGGCCTTCGCTTTCCAGCGCCTGGCGGATGGCGCCGATGCGGCCGTCCATCATGTCGGAGGGCGCCACCACGTCGGCGCCGGCGGCGGCGTGTGACAGCGCTTGCTTGACCAGGGTTTCCACGGTGATGTCGTTCAGCACGTAGCCGCTGTCGTCGATGATGCCGTCCTGCCCGTGCGTGGTGTAGGGGTCGAGCGCCACGTCGGTGATCACGCCAAGCTCGGGGCAGGCGTCCTTGAGCGCTTTTACCGCGCGCTGCGCCAGGCCGTCGGGGTTGAATGCTTCGCGGCCATCGAGGCTCTTGGTGGCGGGGTCAGTCACCGGGAACAGCGCCAGCGCGGGAATGCCAAGGCCCTGCGCGCGCTGGGCCACCAGCACCAGTTGATCGATGCTCAGGCGCGCGACGCCGGGCATTGAGGCCACGTTTTCGCGCTGGTTGTGGCCTTCGATTACGAATACGGGGTAGATCAGGTCGGCGGGGCTGAGCGTGGTTTCACGCATCAGCGCGCGGCTGAAGGCGTCGCGGCGCATACGGCGCGGACGGGTGGCGGGGTAGCGGCGGCTGGTGTAGGTGAAGTTCAAGGTTAAAACTCCAAGGCTCAGGCTTTACGCAAGAATTGAAACGCTCCGGCGCCCGCCAGCATGACAAAGCCGATCAAGGACCACTCAGGAATACCCAGGCCAATTACGGGGTCAACCCACACCACTTTGGTGCAGTCGCCGTCGCCAGTGAATAGGGTTTTGAGGATGGTGGACATGGGAAAGTCGGTTTCCCACATGTAGCTGATGCTGGCGCCGCACTGCATTTGGATCTTCATTTCCTCGGGCAAATGTTGCAGATAAATCTGCCGCAGGGCGAAACCCGCGCCCGCCAGCGCGGTGAGCGTGCTGAGCGCGGCATAGACGCGGCGGCCCGTGGCGGCGGGATTGTGGAGGGCGCCAGCGAGCGCGACGAAGCCGGTGGCGATAAAGAACACGCGCTGCATGATGCACAGCGGGCAGGGGTCCAGCATCATCGAATGTTCCATGTACAGCGCCACGCCGATCATGGCGGCGCAGAACAGGAAGATGAGACCGTTGAGAAGACGCGGGTTGGGCAGGCGGGCGGCGAGTTGGTTCATAGTGGATTCCGTCAAAAGCGCCGCATGGCAGGGGCGGCGCGAAAAAGGCGGGGAATGATAACAGATTAAGCCGCCGGGTTTCGCGCTGGGGGGGGCGTGGCGAGACCAGACGTCCTACAGTTTTCTGGATAGTTGGTAGGGGCAGGCCCCCGTGCCTGCCCATCGTTCCGCGGCATCCGTCAGCAAGGGCAGGCACGGGGGCCTGCCCCTACAGAGAGGCGTTCCGTGTCAGCGGCTATTGGCTTCTGCCAAATACGCCGCGAAATCCAAAGTATCCGCCGCTTCCAGCGCCTCTTGTTTGGCGAGCGAATCATGGGCCATGCGCTCTAAGCGCTCCCCGGTCGCCGCGTTCAGCTTGAGCGCGCGGAAATAATCGCTGTTGGCCAGCGATTGGTTCATGGCGAAACGGAAATACGAGGTTTTCAATTCCCGCATCCGCTCTAGCACGCGCGCTGAGGGCGTCAGTTGCGGATCGTTGACGCGGGCAAACTGCACCTCGGTAGCGGCGGCGTGTTCATGCTCGCCGCTCAGGGTATCGAGAAACTGCGCGATGGCGGCCACTTGCGTGAGAATTTCCCGCGCCCAGTCGCGCAGGCTGATGCTCTGGCCCTTGCGCTGAAGCATCAAATCAGGGTCGCGGCCCTGTTTCACCACCAGCATTTTGTTGCGGTCAAGCTCGCGGTCCTGCTCCTCGCTGCCGGGCGGGCTCTCGTGCAAGAGGCAAAACAGCAAGAAGCAGTTGAGGAAGCGCATCGTTTCCTCGTCGATGCCCACCGGCAGGAAAGGGTTGAGGTCGAGGCAGCGCACTTCCAGGTCTTCCACCCCCAATTCGCGCAGCGCCTGCACCGGGCGCTGGCCCTGGCGCGGGATGCGCTTGGGGCGGATGCTGCTGTAAAACTCGTTTTCGATTTGTAGCAGATTGGAGTTGAGCTGCGCTGGCGAGCCGTCCGGATCGCGGAAATTGGCGTAGGGCGGGTAAGGGGTTTTGATCGCTTGGTACAAACCGCTGGTGTATTCCTCAAGCGAGTTGTAGCTGATGTGAAGCGAGGCCTGCGCCTCACTGGTATAACCCAGATCGCCCATGCGCAGCGAAGTGGCGTAGGGCAGGTAGAGGCTGTTGGCGTCGTAATCGTCGAGCCCGTGCCGGGGATTGTCGCGCACGAAACTCTTGCACAAGGCCGGCGAAGCGCCAAAGAGATACAGCAAAAGCCACGAATAACGGCGGAAATTACGGATCACGGCGAAATAACGATCAGTTATGAATGCTTGCGGCGCCGCCGAATTGCCGATGAGTTTGCCATACAGCGTCCAGAATTCATCGGGCAAGGAAAAATTGTAATGAATGCCGGCGATGGTCTGCATGGAACGGCCATAGCGATAACCCAAGCCCTTGCGGTACAGCGTTTTGTAACGGCCGATATTGGAACTGCCGTATTGCGCCAGCGGAATCGCGGCGTCGCCGGGCAACACGCAGGGCATACTGGAGGTCCACAGCAATTCCTCGCGCGGCAAGTGCGTGTAGGTAAAGGTGTGAAGGTCAGCAAGATAGCCGAGGGTGTCCTGCGGGTTTTGGAACACCGGCGTGATGAACTCCATCAGCGCCTCGGAAAAATCCGTGGTGATGCTGCCGTGGGTGAGCGTACTGCCCAAACTCACCGGGTGCGGCGTTTGCGCCAGCTTGCCCTCTGGGTCGATGCGTAAACTTTCCTTTTCGATGCCGTGATTGATGTTTCGCAAACAGGCCGCGCCATCCGCCTGGCGCAACAAATGGAGGTGAGTGTTGAACTGTTCTGACAAAGGAAAATTTCCGTTGCAAAGACCGCGGCGGGGGCGCGATCAGTAGCGTGAATCCGGTTTTTCCACCGCGGCGCCAATAGGTAAGTGCGCGAAAAATAAAGAAAAACCAATCTTTCCCTCAAAGGGGCTGGGCATTATGCCACAGGACTTGCGAGGGAAGTAAAGAGCCTCAAGAGCCCGATTGCGAATCCAACATATCCTGCTTGAAGCGATGAATGCGGCGGCGGTCCTGTTTGCTGGGGCGGCCAGCCTGCTGATCCTGCGCCGCGTTCTGCGCCTTGCGCTCGGCGGCCAGGCGCTCGCGGGCGGCGATGCTGGCGGCGGTTTCTTCGTATAGCAGCGCCGCTTGCGGCGCG
>JAITMI010000021.1 GCA_031277435.1 Pseudomonadales bacterium | reverse complement strand
GGGGCGTTGAAGGCCCAGGGTTCTGGCAGCACGGCGGGGGCGCCGGGTTTGAGTTTTTCCAGCGACACGAACTTCCCTTGCGTCAGGTCATAAGTGGCCACGTAGATCAGCGGGCTGATCAGGGTGCCGATATGGGTTGGGCGCTGTGTGTAGATGAGCCGGCGCATGATGAGACTTTTGCCTTCGCGGCTGATCAGAGGCAGCGAGATGCCGCGTTCGCGCGCCATCATGCTGGTGTGCTGCGCGATGCTGGCGATCGCCTCCGCCATGGTTACCGCGCCTTCCTTGGGCGTTTGTGGCGCGGCGCCGGGTTTCTGTTCCCGCGCGGTGAGGGTGAGCGAATAGCCTTCTTGCGGGCCGTTGGGGCCCCACTCCGTTACGGCGGATAATTCAATGCACAGTTCGAGCGTTTCCCCGGATTCAAAGTAGCGCCGCACCGCAAGCGGTGGCTGTTGCGGCTGTTGCCAGTTTTGCTCCATGGCGCTCCACTGCGCGCGGGGCGTTTCCTTGCGCAGGCGCAATAGCAGTTGCCGCCAGGGATTGTCTGCGTGTGTTTCGTCCGGCTCCGTGGGGATGAAGGTGGAATTGAATGCGTAAGCTTGTTCTTTTTTCGCGCCGGTAGTGCTCAAATCCAGCCAATAGGGCGACAGGCTCAGCGCCGCCAGCGGTGCCGTGGAATATGTCAGGCGGTTATACCAGGTGGGCATCCCGTCGGCGTTTTGCAGTGGTTGCGCGCTGTTTTTCTTGAGCAGGTAGATGGCCCAGCTATTGTTGCGTGACAGCGGCAAGAATACCGATCCTGGAGCGTACAGACCAAACCAATCCGCCAGCGTGGTCGCGGCGTTGCCGCGCAGGATCACTTCTTTCTCTACGGCGTCGGGGAAATGGATTGGATCAAGGGGCATGGCAATCAAATAGTCTTGGTTACGGCGATGGCGCTGGGCTGAGCCCACCGGCGAGCCGTAGCGTGTGTCAGGTTGTGGACTGACCGCGCATTTTACATGAATGAGGTGGGATTGCTGGTATCCCCATGCTTTGTGGGTTGGTATAGTCGAGGTCTCTCAGAATCCCCACAAATTACAAGAGGGTTTGGTATGACGGAATCTCCACGAGAGCTGGATGTAGGGGTCGTCGTTGCGCTGCTCAGTGTGCTGATCGCGGTGACGGCGGGGGTGCTTATCTTCATAAATGGCGACAGATGGTTCCCCGCGCTTGCGCCCGCGCCTGATGTTCCCTCCATTGCCGGGGATTGGTACGACGACATTGGCTATACCTATTTCGCCACGCAGCAGGCGGATGAATTCCAGTACCGGATGCTGCAAGGCGGCGCCGTGCTGAGCCGCGGGGGCGGGATCATCACGGAGCTGGGGGAGCTGGAATTCAATTACAGCGATATTGGTGATAGCGGCGGCGGGTATTGCATTGGCGTGCTTGAGGAGGAGGACTCGCGCGTTGTCGGCAAGTGTGTCGATGAGGTGACGGGGGAAGAGTGGGATTTTGATATCAAACGCGTGCTGGATTAAGGGGCCGCGCTGGCAAGATTCACTGAATAGGAATCAATTCCGCCACATCGTGATGCAGCGCGGCCAGGCCGCGATCAAGCGTCGCCAGCCGTCCGCCGTGCCGGCGCGCGAGCGCGGCGAGGTAGGCATCGGTGACTTGGCGGTGCCCAAGCACGCCTTTCCAATCAACATCAGCGTAAGCCAGATCGTCCGCCCAGAAATGATGACGCGCATCAGCGGCGAGCTTGCGTAGCTCGCGTATCGCGGCTCCCGTACCGGGAGCGCCTTCAATGCGCACGATCCAGCGCACCAAAGCGCCTTCGACTATCGGGCAGGTGGCGAATCCCTCGGGTAAGCTGAAGAACCAGGCGCGCACAACCCGGTGATGTACATGATCGGCGTCGAACAGCGCGATCAGCACGTTGGCGTCCAAGAGATACATGCTTATGGGTTCTCGTCCAGAAAGGTCTTGACGTCGTCACTGGTGACCGGCCGGCCGGAGCGGAACACGCCAAGGCCGGTTTGCGGATCGATCTGATACGCGGGCCGCATGTCGTTGACGCGATTGATCGATTCCAGCCCCTGCCGCGCAAGGTCCAACAGCAGCTTGCTAAGACTGGTGCGCTGCGCCCGCGCCAGGCTGGTGTATAGCGCATGTTCGCGTTCGGGAATGTCGATGGTGGTGCGCATGGGATCCTCCGGAGCATCAATCCAAGCGGTTTGCATCATGATGTCATCGCATCATGATGTCAAGCCGGGCGCCTAGTCATTACCTCCACCACAATTCATTGGCGCAAGCGCCGTTCCTGGTCTTTACTGCCGTGGTCCGAACACATCCGTGCCGACGCGGATCAGCGTGGCGCCTTCCAGAATGGCGGCGGGGAAGTCGGCACTCATGCCCATGGAGAGTTCGGTGCAGGTAGCGTGGCCTGAGGCGAGCAGCGCGTCGCGTAATTCGCGCAGTTG
Organism: Pseudomonadales bacterium; assembly: GCA_031277435.1. Lineage (GTDB taxonomy): Bacteria > Pseudomonadota > Gammaproteobacteria > Pseudomonadales > Pseudohongiellaceae > CAILUG01. The sequence goes on along the minus strand of JAITMI010000021.1, from coordinate 1,276 downwards.
GCGGAAGGGCAGGCGTTGCTGGTCGAGGCCGCTGGCGGGCGCGGGGATGCACATGAGGCCGCGCAGGCAGAGGCGCGGCAAGGCGGCGATGGCGGCGGCGAGCGCCGGGACGTCAGCGGGGGCGGCGCCGGCCTTGCTGTCTTCGCCGCTGACATTAACCTCGATCAGCACGTTCAAGGGCGGGCGCTCTGTCGGGCGCTGATCGTTGAGACGCTGGGCGATCTTGAGCCGGTCGATGCTGTGAATCCAGTCGAAATGCTCCGCCAGCGGGCGGGTTTTGTTGGATTGAATGGGGCCGATGAAATGCCAGCTCAGCACGCCCGCCTCATGCAGGGCGGCCATTTTGTCGAGCGCTTCCTGCACATAGTTTTCGGCGAACACCCGCTGCCCGGCGGCGAGCGCCTCGCGCACTCTGGCCGCGTTTTGCGTCTTGCTGACGGCCAGCAGTTGCACCGAGCCAGGCGGCCTGCCGGCCTCGGCTTCGGCGGCGGCGATGCGCTGATGCAAGAGAGCGAGGCGCTGGGCAATGGCGGTATTCATGTGGCACAAACCTGGAACGAGGCGGTGATAATGCGGTGGCGCGATTATAAGGACTATTGCTTGCATAAAGACGGCGGCTTTTATCAAGACCGCCGCCTTGCCGCTCACCCCGGACTTGCGCCATGACGCTGCGCGCCCTGCTCGAACACTGCGTGCATGAAGGCGCTTCCGACCTGCACTTGAGCGCCGGCCTGCCGCCGCTCTTGCGCATCGACGGCGACATCCACCCCTGCGCGCTGCCGCCGCTCGATCACGACGAGATAAACGGTTTTTTATGTGAACTGATGAACCCCGCGCAGCGCGCAAGCTACGAACTCGGTCAAGAATTGGATTTCGCCTGCGTAGTGCCGGATTTGGCGCGCTTTCGCGTCAACGCCTTCCGGCAACGGCGCGGCGCAGCGGCGGTGTTCAGAATCATTCCCGCCGCCGTTCCCTCGCTGACTCAACTCGGGCTGGGCGAAATTTTTGAACGAATTTGCGCATTACCGCGCGGCCTGGTGTGCGTCACCGGCCCCACCGGCTCCGGCAAGAGCAGCACCTTGGCGGCGCTGCTCGATCATCTCAACGCCACGCGGCGGCAGCATATTCTTACCATCGAAGACCCGGTGGAATTCGTGCACGCGAACAAACTGTCGCTTATCACGCAGCGCGAAGTCGGCAGCGACACCCCCAGCTTCGCCGCCGCGCTACGCGCCGCCTTGCGCGAAGACCCGGACATCATCCTGGTCGGCGAACT
>JAITMI010000012.1 GCA_031277435.1 Pseudomonadales bacterium | reverse complement strand
CCTCCCCCGCACGCGGGGGAGGGAACTTGATTCCCGCGAATGTGGCATATACAGTTTGGCATATATATTGGAGGCCACGCCGATGCCTATGTCATTGCCACTTTCCAAACCCAAGGAAGCTAAGCTGTTCCGCAATAACCGCAGCCAAGCGGTACGAATTCCCGCTGAATTCGAGTTGCCGGGAGACCGCGTTTTGATTCGCCGTGAGGGGCAAAACTCATCACCGAGCCGGTGAGCAAACCAGGCAACATCATTGAACTCTTGGCCGCGTGGAAAAAAGAACCGCCGCTTGAGCCGCAAGATCAGTTCCCGGATATCGAGGATAGCCCAGTCAAATGATTCCAAAGAGCGCGCCTCACTCGGCACAAGCGCCGCGCCTCAGCGCGCCCTGAATGTAATGCGCCCCTTGGTGAGATCGTAAGGAGTGAGTTCGACTTTGACTTTGTCGCCAGTGAGGATGCGGATGTAATTTTTGCGCATCTTGCCGGAGATGTGCGCGGTGACGATGTGGCCGTTGTCCAGCTTTACGCGGAACATGGTGTTGGGAAGTGTGTCGATCACTTCACCATCCATTTCGATCTGATCTTCTTTGGCCATGCAGGGGTGCCGATGGGGTATCAGGAAAAAGGGGCGCATTTTGCCCGAAATTGCCCGCTATGGCAAAAGAAAGCGCGGCGTGCAAGGCTTGGGTGGCGGGGCTTTTAGTCGAAGAGTAGCCACTCTTGCCTTATTAAAAGCTCCAGGGGGCGGAAGTGGATCTTGTAATTCATCTTGTGCGAGTCGCGGATCCAGTAGCCGAGGTAGAGATAGTCGAGCCCCAGGCGCCGGGCTTGTTCGATCTGCCACAAAATGGCGAAGGTGCCGAGCGAGCGGGCTTCTTGCAGCGGGTCGTAAAAGGTATAGACGGCGGAAAGCCCGTTGTTGAGCTCATCGCTCACCATCACTCCTACCAGGCGTTCGCCCTGGTGCATCGCGTAGTAGCGGGTGCCTTCGCAGCGCTGTAGCAGGAACGAGGCGTATTGTTCGGGCGAGGCTGGGAACATGTCGCCGTCGGCGTGGCGCACGTTGATGTAGTGCTTGTACAAAAGGTAGGGCTCGTGGCCGCTGATGTCAGCCAGTTCGCTTACGCGCAGGTCGGCGTTGCGTTTGAGGATGCGCTTGAAGCGGCGGTTTTCGCTGAAGCGGGCCACCGGGATGCGGCAGGAAATACATTGGCGGCACTGGCGGCAGTTGGGGCGGTAGACATGCGCGCCGCTGCGGCGGAAGCCGAGTTCGGTCAGGCGCGAGTTGGCGCTTTTGTCCAATTGGAACGCGGGGTCGATGAACAGGGTTTGCGCCAGTTCGCCACTGAGATAACTACAGTGGTGAGGCTGAGTGGTGAACAGTCGCAAATCCTTCAATGAACTCATGGGCCAAACGCGGGTTGCAAAGCGGTGAGCGGCCATTCTAGCGGCCAGAGCGGCCCAGGCCCAATAGCTCCCGGCTCCGGCAAATAGCGCAGAAAGTCGGCGCGGGTGATGGGGCGGGCGCCGAGCGTTTGCAGATGCGGATTGCTGACCTGGCAGTCGATCAGCGCGAAGCCGTGGCTTTGCAGTTGCCCGGCCAGCGCGGCGAGGGCGGTTTTGGAGGCGTCGCTGGTGCGGCTGAACATCGATTCGCCAAAGAACACCTTGCCAAGCGCCACGCCATACAGCCCGCCCACCAGTTGTTCGTCTTGCCACACTTCCACCGAATGCGCGTAGCCGAGTTGATGCAGGCGCTGATAGGCGCGGCGCATCGCCGGTATCAGCCAGGTGCCGCGGCTGCCTTGGCGCGGCGCGGCGCAGGCGGCGGTGACGGCGGCGAAATCACGGTCGGAACTGACGCTGAAACGGCCCGAGCGCAGCGTTTTGCGCAGGCTGCGGCTGTGGTGGAATTCGGCGGGAAACAGCACCATGCGCGGATCTGGGCTCCACCACAAAGGCGCCTGGCCTTGCTCGAACCAGGGAAAAATACCGCGCTGATAGGCCGCGAGCAGGCGTTCCACGCAGAGATCGCCGCCCACCGCCAAGAGGCCATTGGGCTCAGTGAGCGCCGTGGCGGGATCCGGAAACCACAGCGAATCCGGGTCCAGCCAGGGCAGGGCGGCCACGGCGCGGCTCACCCTTTGAGGTTTTCCAGATAGCGTTCGGCGTCGAGCGCGGCCATGCAGCCGAAGCCGGCGGAGGTGATGGCCTGGCGGTAGACGTGGTCGGCGATGTCGCCAGCGGCGAACACGCCCGCCACGCTGGTTTGGGTGGCGCCACCGTCGAGGCCGGATTTGATCTTGAGATAGCCGTTTTCCATCGCCAATTGGCCGCTGAAAATATCCGAATTGGGCTTGTGGCCCACGGCGACGAACAGGGCGCTCACGGCGATTTCCTGGGTGGAGGAACCGTCGCTGGCCTTCAGGCGCAGGCCGCTGACTTCGCTGCCTTCACCCAGCACCTCATCAACCGCGTGATTCCAGATCAGCTTGACGTTGCCGTTTTTGGCCCGCTCGAACAGTTTGTCTTGCAGGATTTTTTCCGCCCGCAGCGTGTCGCGGCGATGGATCAGCGTGACTTCGCTGGCGATGTTGGCCAGGTACAAGGCTTCCTCCACCGCAGTATTGCCGCCGCCCACCACGGCGACTTTCTGGCCCTTGTAGAAAAAGCCATCGCAGGTGGCGCAGGCGCTGACGCCGCTGCCCATGTAGCGTTCTTCCGAGGGCAGGCCCAGGTACTGCGCCGACGCGCCGGTGGCGATGATCAGCGCGTCGCAGGTGTAGGTATCAACACCGCCCTTCAAGAGGAAGGGGCGGCGGCCCAGGTCGGCTTCGTCTATGTGGTCAAAAATAATAGTAGTTTCAAAGCGTTCGGCATGATTCTTCATGCGTTCCATCAACTCAGGACCGGTCAGGCCGTGCGGGTCGCCGGGCCAGTTATCGACCTCGGTGGTGGTGGTCAGTTGGCCGCCTTGCTGCATCCCGGTGATGACCACCGGCTTGAGATTGGCGCGCGCGGCGTAAACCGCGGCGGTGTAGCCGGCCGGGCCGGAGCCCAGGATGATGAGGCGGTGATGTTGGGCGTTCATGGCTGGGCTTCCTTCCTGGGGCGAAATGACAAAAAGAGATGACAAAACAGCGCATGGTACACGGGAATGGCCGCGCTGTGTCTTTGCGTGGACGCGGTACCGCTAATGCGGCTAACAGTTTATGATACGCGCTTCGTTTTTGAGAAGCGCTTGGGGGCGCGGGCGCGAGGCTGAACTTTCGCGGCACGGCGCCGTGGATAAAATAAACCTCGTGGATCAACAGTGGCGGTAAGCATAACCAAGGACAAGACTCGCAAGCAGCCAGAACCGGCGCCCGCGCAAGGGCTGCGGCGGCTGTTTTTGCTCGAAGGGCTGATGATCGTGTTATTGGCCTTGGGCGTGTATCTGTTCTTGGCCATTTATTCCTATTCGCCGCAAGACCCCGGCTGGTCGCGCACCGGCAATGGCGGCGTCAGCAATTTCGTGGGGCTCAGCGGCGCCTGGCTGGCGGATGTGTTGCTGCTGCTCTTTGGTTATCTCGCTTATCTTTTCCCGCTACTGCTTTTGTACAAGGCGCTGGCGATTTTCCATGAACGCCATCGCCCGGTGGCGATGGATTGGGAACTGTTGGGCCTGCGGCTGGCGGGTTTGGTGCTGCTCGTGTTCAGCGCCGCGGCGCTCGCCAGTATGCACTTTCGCGGTACCGCCTTGCAGGCCAGCGCTGGCGGTTTATTGGGCGCGGAACTGAGCGCCATGACCTTGCCGGTGCTGGATCTGATCGGCTCCACGCTGGTGTTTCTCACGCTATTGTTTTTGGGGTTGACGCTGGGGCTTGGGCTATCCTGGCTGCGGCTGGCCGATACTTTGGGCCTATGGTGCCTGCGCGCCTGGGAGCGGCTGGAACTTCAGCGCCAGCGCCGCCAGGAAGAACAGCGCGCGGCGCGCGAAGCACAGCAACTGGCGCGGCAGCGGCGCGAAGCCTTCGAGCAGTTCGCCGAAAAGGAACGCAAGCGCCAGCCGATCGAAATTGCGCCTCTGCGCCAGGAACCCACGCTCAAGGAAACCAGCAAGCGCGCGCAAAAAGACAAGCAAAAAGAAAAACAAGGCAAGCTGTTCGAGGCCCCGGTGGTGGGCGAGCTGCCCTCGTTCGAGCTGCTCAACCCCTGGGATGTGAACAAAAAACTCGGCTATTCCGCCGAGGCGCTGGAGGCCATGTCGCGCCTCTTGGAAATCAAGCTCAAGGATTTTGGCATCGACATCGACGTGGTGGCGATCAACCCCGGCCCGGTCATCACCCGCTTTGAAGTGCAGCCGGCGCCCGGCATCAAGGTCAGCCGCATCAGCAACCTGGTGAAGGACTTGGCGCGCTCGCTGGCGGTGCCAAGCCTGCGCGTGGTGGAGGTGATCCCCGGCAAGACCGTGATCGGCATCGAAATTCCCAACGAGAAAAAAGACATGATCGCGCTCGGCGAAGTGCTGAGCTCGCCCGAATTCGACAACGCGCGCTCGCCGGTCAGCATGGCGCTTGGCCACGACATCGGCGGGCATCCGGTGGTGGTGGATTTGGCGAAAATGCCGCACCTTTTGGTGGCCGGTACCACGGGCTCGGGCAAGTCGGTGGGCATCAACGCGATGATTCTCAGCATCCTGTTCAAATCCACCCCGCGCGACGTGCGCCTCATCATGATCGACCCCAAGATGCTGGAACTGTCGGTCTACGACGGCATTCCGCATCTGCTCACCCCCGTCATCACCGACATGAAGGACGCCGCCAACGGCCTGCGCTGGTGCGTGGCGGAAATGGAACGGCGTTACAAATTGATGTCGCACCTCGGCGTGCGCAACCTGGCCGGCTTCAACAAAAAAGTGGCCGACGCCATCACCGCAGGCGAACCCTTGCTCGACCCGCTCTGGCGGCCCGACCCGATGCTGGACCTTGAAGGCCAACAGCGCGAGGAACTCGAAGAACTGCCGGTGATCGTGGTGGTGGTGGACGAACTCGCCGACATGATGATGGTGGTGGGCAAAAAGGTGGAAGAGCTCATCGCCCGCATCGCGCAAAAAGCCCGCGCCGCCGGCATCCACCTGATTCTGGCCACCCAGCGCCCCTCGGTGGACGTGCTCACCGGCCTCATCAAGGCCAACATTCCCACCCGTTTGTCGTTCATGGTGCAGTCCAAAATCGACTCGCGCACCATTCTGGGCGAAGGCGGCGCCGAACAACTCTTAGGCCACGGCGACATGCTGTTTCTGCCACCCGGCGGCGGCGTATCCCAGCGCGTCCACGGCGCCTTCGTCGCCGACGAAGAAGTGCACCGCGTCGTCGCCGACTGGAAAGCCCGCGGCGAGCCGGTCTACATCGACTCCATCACCAGCGAAAGCGCCGGCGCCGGCGTGCCCGGCCTCGGCGGCGACGACGGCGACGGCGAAGGCAGCGCCGAAGAAGACGACGCCCTCTACGACGAAGCCGTGCGCTTCGTCACCGAATCCCGCAAAGCCTCCATCTCCTCCGTCCAACGCAAACTCCGCATCGGCTACAACCGCGCCGCCCGCATGATCGAAGCAATGGAAATGGCCGGCGTAGTATCCTCCACCAACAGCAACGGCAACCGCGAGGTGTTGGCGCCGCCGCCGGTGAGATAGTTGATAAAGTTCAATGGGTTATCGTTGGTTCTTAAAGTAGCCGCTCTGCGATTTCTTCTGATGTACAATGCCAATACAGGCAACTTTCCTTGATTTGGTGATAGGGAGCGGGCTATGCACAAAGAAGTCAGCATGACGATCCGGGTTGAGCCGGACTTGCGCGCAAGTTTCGCGGAGGCCGCCGGGCTTGAGCAGCGTCCGGTCGCGCAGGTGTTGCGTGATCTGATGCGCGACTATGTTGCGCAAATGCAGGCGCGTAAGGCGGCCCCGCCGATCAGTGAGCAAGAACGCAGGCGGCGGGAAGATGCCGTGCGCTATGCGCAAGCCTCGGTTGGTCTTGAGGGTTTTGTGCTTTCTGATGCCTATACCAAAGAGGCTGAGCGCTTCATCAGGGGTGAAATCACACTGCGGGAATTTGGCGGTAAAGTCCGTGAGCTTGCGTAAGGCGCGAAAGGTATGGCCTTATCCAAGCGACGTGAGCGCCTTGAAGCGCACCATACCGCGTACCGGATTACGGAACTGCGCCTCAATCCGGTGCGCGGCAAGTTTGATGCCGCTCATCTGAAAGAAATCAACCGCCGTATTTTTCAGGATTTACCCGCTTTGGGTTTCGCTGATGTCAGCCCTGGTGACTATCGCCCGGCGCTTGCTCCTGGTAATGATTGGATCAAGGTTCGCCGGCTTGAGACGGTAGACGCCTCGTCGAATGTTGCATATTCCGCAATGGACAAGGCCGCCCGGGTGCGGCTGGATCAAGCGTTGCAAGACGCGAATCCGATAAAACTGGCGCAACTCAAGCTGGCGGAGTTCGTCAAAATGCTCGGCAAGCTCTATGTCGAGATCGATTACATCCATCCATTTAGTGACGGTAACAGCCGAACCTTACGCGAATTCACCCGTGAGCTTGCCGAAGTATCAGGTTATTGCATCGAGTGGGAGCGTTTTGACGAATCCCCCGCCGGGCGTGATTTGCTTTATATCGCCCGCGACCTTAGCGTGAATAAGCTGGCCTTGCCGCATATCCAGCACGCTGGTACGAAACGCGACGTTGTCCTGAGCATGGATCAGTTTGAGGGAAACCGCGACTTACCGGACTTGCTGCGTGATGTGATCCATAAGATGTAATTCATAAATAGTTAGCCTCCCCATGTAGCGTCATCCACCTCACAACATGATCGCCTCCACCTC
>JAITMI010000007.1 GCA_031277435.1 Pseudomonadales bacterium | reverse complement strand
ACGCATCGCACACGTTCTGCTCAAGCGCGATCAGGAGATCATGGATGAAACCCTTGCGCAATACACATATACCGTTCCTTTGAATCAGGACGCGCTGGTGGCAGGCGGGGTGTTCGCGCTGGCGGTTCTGCTGGCGCTGGAGTTGGTGGCGGCGGCGCTGCGGGGTATTGGCATCAGATAGTGTTCTGGTTTGAAACTACGCCCCTGTCGTCATTGCGAGCGTAGCAAAGCAATCCAGAAAGAAACAGGCAAAATGCCCTGGGTTGCTTCGCTACGTTCGCAATGACGTTCTTTCCCCTATACAAAACTTCAAACGGAGACACTACCGGCCCACGCAATAAGCGTCATGACGCTTGTGTTCTGCCCTTACGCATCAACAGCGCGTAATACAACAGCGGAATCACCACCAAGGTCAGCACCGTGCTGACCAATATCCCGAAGATCAGCGAAATCGCCAGGCCGTTGAAAATAGGATCGTTTAAAATAAAAAACGCGCCGATCATCGCCGCCAGCGCGGTCAGGGCGATGGGTTGCGCGCGCACGGCGCAGGCGTCGATTACGGCGTGTTCGCTCGTGTGGCCGCGGGCGATCAGGTGGTTGATGAAATCGACCAGGAGAATCGAATTGCGCACGATGATGCCGGCCAGCGCGATCATGCCGATCATGCTGGTGGCGGTGAATTGCGCGCCGAGCAGAGCGTGGCCGGGCATCACGCCGATCACGGTAAGCGGAATCGGCGCCATGATGATGAGCGGCACGCTGTAGCCGCGGAAATACGCCACCACCAAGAGATAAATCAGCACCATGCCCAGCGCGTAGGCGATGCCCATGTCGCGGAAAGTTTCGTAGGTGATTTGCCATTCGCCGTCCCATTTGATGGCGAAATCGGCGCTGGTATCTGGCGGCTGGCGGATGAAGTATTGCGTCAATGCCTGGCCACCGATGGCGGAGTCCGCGATTTCGCCCACCAAGGCGAACATGCCGTACAGCGGGCTGTCGATGGCGCTGCTTTCATCGCCGGTGACGTAGACCACGGGCAGCAAATCCTTGTGCATGATCGCGCCATCCCAAGCGCTGTTTTGTACTTGCACCAATTCCGATAAGGGCACCAACTGCCCGTTGCCGCCGCGCACGCTGAGTGTTAGCACTTGATCCAAGGTGCTTTGCCCGGCGGGCGGCAGGCGCAGGCGGATCGGGCGCGGGTATTTGGAACTGTCGTCTATCATTTGCGTGGCATCGAGTCCGCCCAAGCCAGCGGCGATGGTATCGACGATGGCCGATTGCGCCACGCCCAGCCGCGCAGAGCGCACGCGGTCGATGAGCAGGATTTCGCGCGGCGCGCCGGCTTCCACGCTGGTATCGATATCGACGATGCCGGGCGTGCTCTGGAATTTTTGTTCCAATGCGAGCGCCAGCGCGCGGCTCTTGGCGTAATCTGGGCCGTAAATTTCGGCGACGATGGGCGACAGCACGGGCGGCCCCGGCGGCACTTCCACCACTTTTACCGAAGCATTGTGCTGGCGGCCAATCTCGGCCAGCGCCGGACGCAGCGCCGCCGCGATGTCGTGGCTTTGGCGCTTGCGCTGGTGGCGATCAACCAGATTCACTTGCAGATCGCCAACATTGGCGCCGCCGCGCAAATAATACTGGCGCACCAGGCCGTTGAAGTTGATCGGCGCGGCGGTACCGGCATAACCCTGATAATTGAGCACTTCCGGCGTTTGTTCCAGCGCGGCGGCCAGTTCCATCAACAAGGCATTGGTATCTTCCAAGGTGCGGCCTTCCGGCGGATCAACCACGATCTGCAATTCCGACTTGTTGTCGAAGGGCAGCATTTTAAGAATGACCAATTTGAATACCGCGAGGCTTGCCGCCAACAGCACCAAAGCGGCGATGCCGGCGAATAGCCACAGCCGCCGTTTGGCCGCTGTCTTCCGGTTCCTTTCCTCGCCCCCTCCCCAACCCTCCCCCGCAAGCGGGGGAGGGGGTGTTTGTGGCGATGGTGCAAGAAAGGGGCTCAGAATGCGCGCAAAAGGCCCATGCAGACGCGCGGCCATGCTGCTTGCCGCGTGGCCGCTTTTATCCTGTGAATCATGCTGCACATGCCGCGCCAGGAGTTTGAGCGACAACCACGGCGTCACCACAAAGGCCACTACCAGCGACAGCAACATGCCTACCGAGGCATTGATCGGAATTGGCCGCATGTACGGCCCCATCAGGCCGCTGACGAAAGCCATTGGCATCAGCGCGGCGATCACGGTGAGGGTTGCCAGAATGGTCGGTCCACCAACTTCATCCACGGCGGGCGGAATTGCTTGCAATAATGTCTTGCCGCCTTGCGCCATGTGCCGGTGAATGTTTTCGACCACCACGATGGCGTCATCAACCAGAATGCCAATCGAAAAAATCAGCGCGAACAGCGAAACACGGTTGATGGTGAAGCCCATCGCCCAGGAAGCGAACAAGGTCAGCGCCAAGGTCAGCATCACCGCCGAGCCGATCACCACCGCTTCGCGGCGGCCCAGCGCGAACAGCACCAACAGCACCACCGAGCCGGTGGCGAACACCAGTTTCTGCATCAGCGTGAGCGCTTTATCGCTGGCGGTCAGCCCGTAATCGCGGGTGATTTCGACCTGCACGCCTTCTGGAATGAGTTGATCGCGCAGCGCGGCGATGCGCTGTTCTATCGCCTGGGTGATGTCCGCCGCATTGCTGCCCGGCTTCTTGGCGATGGCAATGGTGACGGCGGGCGCAATGCCGCTGGCGGGGCCGCCTTGATGCGGCGGCGCGCCGTGCCAGACGTAAGTGGCCGGCGCATCCGCCGCGTCGCGGATATCGGCCACGTCGCTCAAACGCAGGGGCTGGCCATCGCGCAGGCCGAGAATCAGATTCGCCACCTCACTGCGATCGGCGAGAAAAGCGCCCGCCGTCACTTGTGTCACGCCGTCCGCGCCAATGCGCTCGCCCGCTTGCCGCGCCAGATTGGCCGCTTGCAAGGCGCCCGCGAGATCGGCGACGGACAAGCCATGCGCATTCATGCGCGCCGGATCGAGATCCACCATCACCGCGCGCTCTGGCGCGCCGATGGTGTAAATATCGCGCGTGCCGTCAATGCGTTTGAGTTCGGTTTCCAGTGTGTGCGCCACTTCGGCCAGATCAACCGCGCCGCGAGTTGAATCATCGGTCCACAACGTCAGCGCCATCACCGGTACGTCGTCGATGCCCTTGGGTTTGATGATGGGTTGGCCGACGCCGAGATTGGGCGGCAACCAGTCCTGATTGGAAAATACTTTGTCGTACAAACGCACCAGCGCGGGCTGGCGTTTTACGCCCACTGCAAATTCCACCGTCAATACCGCCATGCCTGGGCGGCTGACTGAATAAGTGTGTTTGACTTCTTCGATCTCGGCCAGCTTTTGTTCCAGCGGAAAGCTGACCATTTGTTCCACCTCACGCGCATTGGCGCC
>JAITMI010000357.1 GCA_031277435.1 Pseudomonadales bacterium | reverse complement strand
TCGGTCAGCTCGATGTTCGCCGCCCAATAGGAATCCAAAGTTCCCACATCGCGCCAATAGGCTTGATCGCCAGCGTCCACGCCGACGAAACGGTAGGCATAAACCTTATTTTCCTGAATGATCGAGGGAATGATGTTCTTGCCGAAATCGTGATCGGACTCCATATCCCTGCTGTCGTGCCGCAACTGCTCGAACAAAAACTCCGACTTGAAAAGATAATTACCCATCGACGCCAGGCACTTCGTTGGATCATCCGGCAAGGGTTTGGGATGCTTGGGCTTTTCCTCGAAGCCGATGATGCGGCCATGCTCATCCACTTCCATCACGCCAAAAGCGCCAGCCGCCTCCTCTACCGGCACCACTTTGCAGGACACCGTCATGTCGGCTTCTGTTTTGGCATGAAAAGTCAACATGCCGCCGTAGTCCTGGCGGTATACGTGGTCGCCCGACAGAATCAGCACGTAAGTGGGAATTTCGCCGCGAATGATGTCGATGTTTTGAAACACCGCGTCCGCCGTGCCCTGATACCAGTTGTCGGAAGTGCGCTGCGAAGCGGGCAGAATTTCCACGCCCTCGCCCAATTCCTTCTTGAAATGCCCCCAGCCGCGCACCAGGTGTTTTATCAAGGAATGCGCCTTGTACTGCGTTACCACGCCAATGCGGCGGATGCCGGAATTGACGCAGTTCGACAAGGGAAAATCGATGATGCGGAACTTGCCGCCAAAGAACAGCGCCGGTTTGGCGCGCCATTCGGTAAGTTCGTACAAACGCGAACCACGCCCGCCGGCGAGGATCAAAGCATAAGTGTCACGGGTCAATCTGCTGACATAACGATCACCGGCAAGTGGCATGGTCTACCCTCCTTTACTTTTTATTTACGGCTTTTACTCTGATTCTTTATGCGGCTCCTTGCGCCTGGAGCGAAGCTGCCGCGCTCTGCTCTTGCCCCAATCCCCAAATATCACGCGCGTATTCGCGGATCGTGCGGTCGCTGGAAAAATAGCCGCTGCGCGCTGTATTCAACATGCTCATCGTAGTCCAACGCTCCACGTCGAGATAGGTGGCGGCGGCCTCTTTTTGCGCCTGTACGAAGGCGCGAAAATCAGCGGCGGTAAGCCAAGGATCGCCCGGATCGCGGATGCTGCCGGTGAGCGGGCGGAACAAATTCGGCTCCTCGTGGCTGAAATGGCCGCTTTCGAGCAGCGCCATTACGCGCGTGAGATCCTCGTCGGCGGCGATGATCTCGTTGGGGCGGTAATCACAACGCAAGGCTTGCACTTCGGCGGCGTTGAGGCCGAAGGCAAAAAAGTTTTCCGCGCCCACCGACTCGCGGATTTCGATGTTGGCGCCGTCCAGGGTGCCGATCGTCACCGCTCCGTTCATCATGAACTTCATGTTGCCGGTGCCGGAGGCTTCCTTGCCGGCGGTGGAAATTTGTACCGAAAGGTCAGTGCCGGCGCAGATTTTTTCCATCGCCGTCACTTGATAGTTGGGCAAAAACACCACACGCAGCCAGGGCTTCATCAGCGGATCATTATTGACCTTCGCCGCCACGCTGTTCACCAGCTTGATGATGAGCTTGGCCATGAAATAACCGGGCGCCGCCTTGCCGCCGATCAGCACGCAGCGCGGCGCCAAGGCGACGGTGTCGTCGCGGCGGATGCGGTCGTACAGATGAATCACATGCAGCACGTTGAGCAATTGCCGTTTGTATTCGTGAATGCGTTTTACTTGTACCTCGAACAGCATGGCCGGATCGAAGTCGATGCCGGTGCGCTCTTTGACCAGAGCCGCCAGCCGCGTTTTGTTGTCGTACTTGATCTTGCGCCAGGCGTGGCGCACGTCCTTCTCATCAATGAAAGTTTCAAGTTTGCGCAACTCGTCGAGATTCACCACCCATTCGGTGCCCAGGTAGCGATCGAGCAAGGCTTTCAAACCCGGATTGCAAAAAGCCAGCCAGCGCCGCGGCGTTACGCCATTGGTTTTGTTGTTGAATTTGCGCGGCCACAGTTCGTAAAAATCCTTGAACAACCCCGCCTTGAGCAACTGCGTATGCAGCGCCGCCACGCCGTTGACTGAACTGCTGCCAACTACCGCCAGATAAGCCATGCGGATTTGCTGCTCGGGGCCTTCCTCGATGATCGACATATCACGCAACTTGGCCTCGTCGCCCGGCCAGTGGCGCGCGACTTCTTGCAAAAAGCGCGCGTTTATTTCACAAATTATTTCCAGAATGCGCGGTAGCAATTGGCGGAACAGCGCCACCGGCCAGCGTTCGAGCGCTTCTGGCAGCAGGGTGTGATTGGTGTAGGCCATCGTTTCCACGGTGATGGCCCAGGCTTCGTCCCAGTCCAGTAGTTTTTCATCGATCAGAATGCGCATCAATTCCGGCACGGCTACCGCCGGGTGCGTGTCGTTGAGTTGAAAACGATTTTTATCGGCGAAATTTTTCATGCCGGCGCCGTGGTCGCGGTGCCAGCGGTTCACCACGTCCTGCAAACTGGCGGAACTGAGAAAGTATTGCTGCCGCAGCCGCAGCACTTTGCCATTGACGCTGACATCGTTGGGATAAAGCACCATCGAAATCTGTTCCGCCACGTTCTGTTCATGCACCGCGTCGGCGTAATCGCCGCTGTTGAAATCCGCCAGCGACAGCCGCTCGGTGGCATCGGCGCGCCAGAGGCGCAAGGTGTTCACCGTGGCGTTGCGATAGCCGGGAACCGGTACGTCATGCGGCACCGCCAGCACTTCGCTGTCGCTCACCCAGCGCACGCGGTAACGGCCTTCTTCGTCAGTCCAGCTTTGCGTGTGGCCGCCGAATTTGACCCGGCAGGTGGCGTCGTAAGTTACGATTTCCCAGGGCGTGCCGCTTTCCAGCCAGTGATCGGGCACTTCTACTTGATAACCGTTACGGATTTTCTGGTGAAAAATACCGTAATCGTAACGGATGCCGTAGCCGGTAACGGGATAGCTCAGCGTGGCGCAACTATCGAGAAAACACGCGGCGAGCCGCCCCAGACCGCCATTGCCGAGGCCGGCATCGCGTTCCTGTTCCACTACTTCTTCCAGCGCGCAGCCAAAGCCGCGCAAGGATTGTTCCAAGGCGTGTTCCATATCGAGATTGAGCAGCGCGTTGTTGAGCGCGCGCCCCATCAGATATTCCAACGACAGATAAGCAACGCGGCGCGAGCGGGCATTTTGATAGGACTCGCGCGTGCTGGCCCAGCGTTCCACCAGGCGGTCACGCACGGTGAGCGCGGCGGCTTGATAGAGGTAAAGCTCTCCGCACACCGCTTGCGTGCGGCCCAAGGTCAGGTGGTAATGGCGCAGCAGGTCTTTTTTGACCGCGCGTGTATCCATGCCTAGCCAGGGATGGTCATCGACGAAATTTTTATCAGCGTTCATAGGGAAATTTTCCGGGCGTAACTGGCATCGGGCTCAACATTGGCGAACAAAATCACCGTGGATTGCGCCTGCAAGGGATAATGGCCGGTGACTTCTTGGTTGGCGTTTGCCGCATCATGTTCGTCATCGGAGGGAAAGCCGCCTTCGAAACTGGTATCGAGCACCAGCGTCCAGCTTGGCACTTCCTGCCGGTACGGCAGCCGGAAATCGAGCGGCGCGGTACCGGCATTGAAGAGCGCCAACATGCGCCGCGAGGAACTAAAGCCGGCTTCGCCCACCAGATAACCGAGCGAGGTGGTGTGATGCTGCCCCCAGTGCATCGGCTGCATGATTTCGCCGTCGCGATTGAACCAGATGATTACCGGGTCTTGCGGATTTTGACTCATGTGTACATAACGTGGCGGCCAGATCCACGGCTCGGCGCGCTTGAAGGCCAAGAGGCGGCGCGTGAAGGCCAGTTGCGCTTGTGCTTCGGTGCTGTGATTCGCGCTTTGCCAATCGATCCAGCTCAGCGGGTTGTCCTGACAATAGGCGTTGTTGTTGCCTTGCTGGGTGCGGCACAGTTCATCACCGGCGCACAGCATGGGCAGCCCTTGCGACAAAATCAAAGTGGTCAAAAAATTGCGGCGCTGACGGCGGCGCAGATCGTTGATCTCGGTGAACGGCGCGGGGCCTTCGACGCCGTAATTTTCGCTGAAATTTTCGGCATGGCCGTCGCGGTTGTTTTCCTGATTGGCTTCGTTGTGTTTGTCGCGGTAACTCACCAGGTCTTGCAGGGTGAAACCGTCGTGGCTGCTGATGAAGTTGACGCTGGCCGAAGGCCGCCGCCCTGAATGTTCAAAAATATCGCTGGAGCCATGTACGCGCCGGGCGAACTCTGGCAACACGCCGGAATCGCCGCGCCAGAAACGCCGTACCGTGTCGCGGTAACGATCGTTCCACTCACTCCAGCCGCTGGGAAAGGCGCCCAATTGATAACCGCCGGGGCCGATGTCCCAGGGCTCGGCGATCAGGCGCGCGCCGGCCAGTACCGGGTCTTGATATAGCGCGTCGAAAAAGCCATTGCTGTCGTCAAAGCCATGACGTTCGCGGCCCAAAATGGTGGCGAGATCGAAACGGAAGCCATCCACGCCCATCACCTGCACCCAATAACGCAGCGAATCCATCACCAGTTGCAGCACCGCCGGATGGGTGACGTTGAGCGTATTGCCGCAGCCGGTGTCGTTGATGTAGTAGCGCTGATTCTCGCTCTGCAAGCGGTAATAGGTGAGATTGTCGATGCCCTTGAAACTGAGCGTTGGCCCCAGGCGGTCGCCTTCGGCGGTGTGGTTGAACACGACGTCCAGAATCACCTCGATGTTGGCTTCATGCAATGCCTGCACCAGAGCGCGGAATTCCATTGGGTCGCCCTGCCGCAAATAGGCTTGATGCGGCGCGAAGAAGGTCAGCGTGTTGTAGCCCCAATAGTTGCGCAGGTTTTTCTGTACCAATAGGTGTTCATCGAGAAAGCCTTGCACCGGCAAAAGTTCCAAGGTGGTGATGCCAAGCGCTTTCAGGTAGGCGATCAGCGCCTCGTGCCCCAGGCCGGCTAAGGTGCCGCGCAATTCTGGCGGCAATACCGGATGCGTCATGGTCATGCCTTTGACGTGCGCTTCGTAAATCACGGTGTGTGCGGGGCGGCCATGACGCGGCAGCGGCGTCAGCGGATCGATCTCGTGCGGCTCGCAGACTACGGCTTTGAGCATCAGCGCGGCGTTGTCGCGTTCATCGAAACTCAAATCCTGATCCGGATGATTGAGCTGGTAGGCATAGTGCAGATCCGACCATTCAAACTTGCCCGCCACGCGGCGCGCGTAGGGGTCGAGCAATAATTTGTGATGATTGAAACGGCGGCCCAGCTCCGGCTGATACGGCCCGTACACGCGATAGCCGTAAATCGCGCCGGGGCGCAAACCTTCCACGTAACCGCTGAATACCCGCCGTTCATAGCTCGGCAGTTCCAGGCGCTGTAATTCCTCTGCGGCTCTGTCATCAAACAAACACAGTTCTACTTTTTCCGCGTGCGCGGAATATAGCGCGAACTGCGTGCCGTAGCCGTCGTAGTGGCTGCCCAAGGGATAATGCCGGGAAGGAACGATTGTGTAGCTGCTTGTCATAAACTGAAAATTAAAAAATAAACGTCATAAACTGAGCGTTATAAACTGAATACCAGCCCCGAAAGCCCCGGCAAGCGCACCAGGATCGACCAGGGCTGGCCATGCGCGGGAATCGGCTCCGCCTGCATACCGCCGAGATTGCCCTCACCGCCGCCGCCGTATTCGCGGGCGTCGGTGTTGAGCCGTTCCTGATACCAGCCGCCGCGCGGCACGCCGACGCGCAAGGCATGATGCGGCGTGGGAGTGAAGTTGAGAATCACCAGCGCTTCATCGCCTGGCACGCGGCCTTTGCGCCGGTAAATAAAAATGGAATGCGCCTGATCATTGGCTTCCACCCACTCGAAACCTTCGCCGGAGGCATCAAGCTCATGCAAGGCGGGCTGGCGGTAGAGGTGATTGAGATCGCGTACCAAGCGCTGCATTCCCTGATGCGGCGCGTATTGCACGAGGTGCCAGTCGAGGCTGTAGTTGTGCCGCCATTCGTCGCGCTGGGCGAATTCGTCGCCCATGAACAGCAACTTTTTGCCCGGATGCGTCCACATGAACAGGTAGTAAGTACGCAGCGTGGCGAACTTTTGCTGGTCGTTACCAGGCACTCGTTCCAAAATCGAGCGCTTGCCGTGCACCACTTCGTCGTGGCTCAGGGGCAGAATGAAATTTTCGCTGAAACTGTACAGCAGGCTGAAGGTCATCTCGCTGTGGTGATATTGACGATGCACCGGGTCGCGCGCGAGATAACGCAGCGTGTCGTTCATCCAGCCCATGTTCCATTTGAAGCCGAAGCCCAGGCCGCCGTCTTCGATGAAGCGCGTGACGCCGGGCCAGGCGGTGGATTCTTCCGCCACCATCAAAACGCCAGGGAAATTGAAATAGGCGCGCGCGTTGATGTCGCGCAAGAGTTCAATGGCTTCGACGTTTTCGCGCCCGCCGTGCTGGTTGGGAATCCACTCGCCTTGCTGGCGGCTGTAATCGAGGTAGAGCATTGAGGCCACGGCGTCGAAACGCAGGCCGTCGAGGTGGAATTCGCTGAGCCAGTACAGCGCGTTGCTCAAGAGATAACTGCGCACTTCGGCGCGGCCATAGTTGTAGATGCTGGTGTTCCAGTCGGGATGAAAACCCTGGCGCGGATCGGCGTGCTCGTACAGATGCGTGCCGTCGAAGGCTACCAGACCCTGCGCGTCGTTGGGGAAATGCCCCGGCACCCAATCGAGCAATACGCCGAGGCCAAGCTGATGCGCGCGATCGACGAAATAGCGGAAATCATCCGGCGCGCCGAAGCGGCTGGTAGGCGAAAATAAACCAAGCGGTTGATAACCCCAGGAGCCGTCGAAGGGAAATTCGCTGATCGGCATCAGTTGCAGGTGGGTAAAACCCATCCACTCTGCGTAGGGTAGCAAGTCATCCGCCAGTTCGCGGTAGCTGAGCGGGGCGCCGTCTCCGGTGTGGCGTTTCCAGGAACCGGCGTGCACTTCATAGATGCTCACCGCTTGCGCGTGGTGGCTTTGGCCGCGCCGCTGCGCCATCCAGTTATGATCGTTCCAGATATAGGTATCGGGCGGCGGCGTCAGCGAGGCGGTGCCGGGGCTCGCTTCCATCGCGCGCGCGTAAGGATCGGCTTTGAGCGGCAAGAGGCGGTCGTCAAAGCTGAGAATTTCAAACTTGTAGGGCGTGCCGCTGGGCATTTCTGGAATGAAAATTTCCCACACGCCGGCGGTCGGATGCTGGCGCATTACGTGTACGCGGCCATCCCAATGGTTGAGGCTACTCACCAGCGACTCGCGCTTGGCGTTGGGCGCCCACACCACGAACAAGATGCCGGCGATGTCATCCACGAGGCGAAGATTAGCGCCCATGAAGCGCCAGGCCTGTTCCTGGGTGCCGTTGTTGAAAAGATAAAGATCGGCGGCGTCGAGCAGCGAGGGGAAGGCGTAGGGATCTTCCAGCACTACTTCGGCTTCTGGGTAGCTCACCTTCAAGCGGTAAGGCACTTGGCGCTTGCGGTCGATCAGGCCGCTGAACAGCCCTTCTTCATGAATCAACTGCAAATTGCCGAGGCTGCGTTTGCCGGCGCGGCTGATCACTTCCACGGCGCGCGCGCCGGGCAGAAACACGCTGACCTGACGCGCGCCGCTGGGATGCGCGTGCATACCGAGCCGGCCAAAAACATCCACGTAGCGGCCTTTGACGAGAAGGTTCACTTCATCGGCGGGGATCAGCGCGTATTTCGCGGGGCCGGGCACGGGCCGCGGAATGTCGGGATGCAAAGGTTTACTGCCGGTCATGCTGGATGTTAGAGGTTCCTTAGCCTTGGCGCGTTTCGCGCAGCGCCGCCAGCTGGGCTTGCACGCTGGGGAGCGCGAAAATCGTGTCGATGTCCACCGGCAGCTTGCGCCGCCAGTTGGCGTATTCGCCGCTGGTGCCGGGAATGTTGACCGGCAATTCCATGCCGGCCAGGTCGTCCACCTGCACCGACAGCAATTGCGCGTTAGCATGGCCGAGCGCGCGGGTCAGCGCAAGCTGCAAAGGCGCATCCAGCGGTGCGTCGAGCGGGCGGGTTTGCCAATTCGCCGGTAACAATTGCTGCTCATCCAGCCACTGCAATAACTGCCCGCGTTCGCCGCGACGCCAGTCTAGCTCATGGCGTAGCTGCGCCTCATCCGCGATCAGGCCCAACTTATGACGCAGCTCAAGATCGCTGCCCTTCCACCAGGCGGCAAGCGGCGCTACGTCGTGATTGGCCTGCATCGCCAGGGTCTGCCATTTGTAGTCCCAGGGCTTGCGGAAGTGCCAGTCGTCGTACTTTTCGAAGTAGAACACACAATTGGAATAAATGCCGCCGTTCTCCAGATAACCGCGGATGACCGGCGGCACTACGCCGAGGTCTTCGCCGATCACCACGCAGCGCTGGCGCCAGCTTTCCAGGCGCAAGATGGCGAAGAGTACATCCACCTGATAATGCACGTAAGCGCCAGTGGCGTTGCTGCCGTCGTTGGGGCACCACCACAGGCGGCACAGCCCCAGTACGTGGTCGATGCGCAAGGCGCCGCAGGCTTGCATGTTGGCGCGCAGCAAATGGCGGAACAGGCGGAATTCATCGGCTTCGAGCGCCTGTGGCAAAAGCGGCGGCAGGCCCCAGTTCTGGCCTTCGGGATTGAAGTTGTCGGGCGGCGCGCCGATGCGCGCGGCCAGGCAGTATTGCGATTGATTGCCGAGCACCTCGCAGCCGTCCACGCTGCTGCCCACCGCCAGATCGCGCACCAGGCCCAAGGCCATGCCCGCCGCCAGGGCGCGCGCTTGGCAAGCGTCGAGCTGCGCTTGCGCCAGCCACTGTAGCCAGCTCTGGTAATCGGCGCTCGCCGCCACGCTGCCGGGCGGCGCCAAGGTGGCCTGAAACGCGCTGAACTGCGCTAAAGGCATCCCCGCCTGCGCGCGCCAGGCGTGAAATTGCGCCTGCTCCGGAGCCTCTGTATCGGCAATAAACAGGCCGTACAGCGCTTCCAGCAAACGGTATTTCAAGGCGCTGACCGCGCTATACGCCACCTCCGGCGCGGCGCGCGCTTGCGCCAGGGCTTGCTGAGTGTCCTCGCCGTGCCAAAGCGCCTGAAACGCCGCCGTGCTGAAGCCCGGCGCTAGTTGCAGCGCAATATAAAGCGGATTGAGAAAGCGGCGATCGCTGGGGCTGTAGGGGCTGGCGTTTTCCGGATAACGCGGATCGAGCGCATGTAAGGGATTGAGCAGCACGAAGGCCGCGCCGCCAGCCGCCGCCAATTCCACCAGGCGCGACAGGGCCGAAAAATCGCCGATGCCGCAATCATCCGGTGACCGCAGCGTGTACAACTGCGCGGACAGGCCCCAAATACGCTTGCCCGCCGCCAGCGCGGGCGCTAGCCAGGCGCGCTCGGGCGCCACGAGCAATAGCGTTTGCCAGCGCCGCTCGCCCTGCTCCACGCGCAGGCGGTGATAGCCAAAGGGCAAGGCGGGCAAACACAAATGCCGCACTTGCCACTGTGTATTTTCATAATGCAGCGTTTCGCCTTGCGGCCACTCGTGCGGCAGCGCTTCGCCGTGTAGTTCAGCGCCATCTTCACAGGCAATGTGCCACTGGCAAGGCTGATCGAGACCGGCGGGAGGGAACCACAGCTCCACCCAGCCCGCCTCCGCCGAGGCCGTCAGCACCGGCGGCAAAGCCTTGAAATGGGCAGCCTCGATAGCCCGCAAAGCCACATCCAAGGCCGCCGCGTCGCCCGGCGCCCGGCCCATCGCTTGCAGCATGTGATAGCGCTGCGCCAAGGGTATCTGCTTGACGTTGCCGGAAAACTCGATGAACTCGCCAGCGATGCCATACGCATGCAGCAAGCGGTCCAAGGCGGCCTGATCCAAGCCTTGCGGCAGTGATGGAGGCGACATCATGGCTGTCTCCCGTGTCCCGCGAATTGTGTTATGCCGGGCAAACTCATTCACCCTGCTCGATCGTCACCACCTTGGTCACGCCACTTTCACCGGGATAATTCTGGAACAAGGCGGTGAGCAGATAAGGCATCAGCTCCGGCAATAAATTCTGCCTGCCGCTGCTTTGCACGCGCCCTTCAAACAGCCGCTCCCGGTCGGCGTCGTTGCGCTCGATATTGAGCGTCACGGTGCGCAGGTAGTTGGGCGTGGTGGTATAGCTGCTCGGCCCCCAATCGTTGTAGAGGCCAAAATAAAAGGGATCGTAATAACGCCCGTAGCTGAAGTGATAACGCGCGAAGAAAGGCCGCGGCCCCCGCCCGCCCATCGACGACACCGTAGTCGAATACGGCGCCACGCTATAGTCCAGCGCGGCGATCAATGGCGCATTAGCGTCCGTTGACGGCTGATAACCGATCTTGCGCAATTCCGCCTCCACCAGCCGCGCGTAGCTTTGGAACTCCAAGCTATTCTGCTTGACCGGGTCCAGCGCCACCACCCGAACCGCCTCCCCCGCCGGCAGCGGCCCTTCATGGAAAGTCAACACATCGCTGCGTATCGACGACACGCAAGCCGACAACAGCAAAGCCACACCCACAAGCGCGGCGGTTCTGATCCTGTGCCATATATTCATGTTGCAAACCTCCCTGGGTTTCGTTCCGTTGACCTTACGCCATCTGACGCCGCATTGGATTAAGGTTTCCTGATGCGAGGTAAGGCATGGCTGGCATAGGGTTAATTATCGGTGTTATGGGAGGGTTTGGCGATGGTTAGTCTGGATGACCTTGCGGTTAAACCTGCGTCAGAGGTTTTCTTCTTCGTCATTGCGAGCCGACGAAGGCGGTGAAGCAATCCAGTCTTGTGTCGCTAGATTGCTTCGCTACGCTCGCGATGACGAAGGTTTATTTATCATGTGGAAGTTTCGTCTGGCATAAATCCGCAAGGATTTAACTGTCATCAAAAAAATCCCCGTCACCTAAATAGTAGCGGGGATTTTTTATGCCGTAACGGCGAG
>JAITMI010000165.1 GCA_031277435.1 Pseudomonadales bacterium | reverse complement strand
CAACCCTTGGTAACAGCCAGCCCGCGATGAACGCGCCGACAATGCCAACCACGACATTACCGACCAGACCAAAGCCATAACCCTTGACGATCTGCCCGGCAAGCCAGCCGGCGATGGCGCCAATGACGAGAAACACCAACAAACTATTAAGATCCATACAGCCTCCATGTCCATGTGAAAAAACGCGGGGCGCTCCCGCGCCGCTTGCAGTTACAGCGGGCGAATCTTAACGCGGTAGCTTGGGGATGTCAGCGGAAATATGGCTGCCTATGTTTGGGGTCTCTTCTCATTTCTCTGACGCCGCATTATCTACCGGCGCGGCGCTCACGCTTGGTTCCGCATTTGCTTGTGGTTCGGCGCTGATGCTTGCTTCAGCGCTGGCTTCTGGCGTGGCGCTCACGCTTGGTTCAGCGCTTGTCTCGGGCGTGGCGCTGACGCTGGCGGCGGAAGCAGAGGCGCTGGGGGCTTGCTGTTCTGGTGGTAAACGCGGCAAGCGTTCCAGATGTTTTTCCGGCAGGGGCAGCGTGGGTAACTGATTGGGCAATAATTGCATGGCGCGCTGGTAATGCTCCAGGCTGGGTTCGAGTGCGCCGAGGTGCGCCAAGAGTCGGGCGAGTTCGGCGCTGATTTCCGCCGTCATGGAATTGGTGGTGGATAAGCGTAACGCTTGTTCAAAATACTCCCGCGCCTTGACCCAGGACTGGTTGCGCAAGCTCACGCGGCCCAGGGTGAGGAGCAGAGTAGGGTTGTTAGGGCGGCTTTTCAGTTGTCCTTCCAATAACAATTGCAGCCGCTCTGGCTCGCCGTTTTCGGCGTAACCGAGCAGCGCTACGAGTTCGTCGTCCCATTGCTGTTTGAGTTGACGGCTGAGCAAGGTGCCCGCTTCCACGTCTTCGCCGTGCTGTACCAAGTATTTGAGATAAAGCGCGATGAGTTCGTGTTCCGCTTGCAGCGGCTTGGGCGCTTCCTGCCAGGCTTGGCGCAAGGCCGTTATGCCTTGGGCGCTGGCGCGCGTCAGGCGGTAGCCTTCCACGCGCAGCTTGAGCCGGCGCAGTTCCTGCGGGGTGACGATTTCATGCCGCGCCAAGAGCGGTAAGAGATCGCGCAAACCGTCCCAGTTTTCCAGCGTGAGATAACAATCCTTGATGTTGCGCAGAATGAACGGGCTTTCGGGCACGGCGCGTTGCAGGATTTTGAACAGGGTGAGCCCCTTTTCGATTTCGCCGTCACGCATGTCGAACCAGGCGCGCAGCGCGCGGATGCCATAATCGCCGCCTTGGGCGCTCTGTTCGGCGCGGTCGAGGCAGAAGTTGCGCCCGAGCAGGTCGTCGCGTTCATGCGCGGCGATGGCGCCGCCGAGGTAATTGACCACTGGGTTTTCTACTTTGTCGGCGTATTGCACCAGCAGGCGGTAAGAATCCTGCCAGCGGCCCAAGAGCAAGAGTTCCAAACCTTCGGTGGTGGCATCTTCGGCGCGGCGGCGCGAGATGAATTTACGCCAGGCTTCCGGGTCGAGCAGCTTGATGGGGTTGAATACATACAGCGCCATTCCCAGCAAGGCCAACAGCACGCAGCACACCAGAAAGCCCAATAGCGCTTCCACCAGCGTGATCTGGATCATCCAGTCACGAATACTTACCTGCACGTAACCAGGGTCGGAACCGAACAGCACCGCGGCGACGCCGCCAAGCGCCAACGCTACCAGGATGTAGAGGAACAAGCGTTTCATGGGGTAAGACTCTCTTGAAAATACAGGTAATCCACGGCGGGGGCCGCTATGGCCCGGCGTGGCGAGTGGCGCAGCGGATAATTCTGGTTGTGGATCAATCATGGGTTCCTTGCTGAGCAAAGCCGGCGCTCAGACCGGCAATTATAGCGGCGTCGCTGGCGCTATCGAGACGCTTTATATGATGAAATCCCCATTGCGCCGCTTGTTCGCGCAGGCGCTCGGAGGCCACATACAGCGGCAATTCGCGCCATTTCAGGCCCTGCGCCTCAAATAAGGCGCGCAGATTGCCGATGGCCTCCGCGCTACTGAGCACCACCGCGCCGGGCGGCTCGCTGGTAAGACAATGTGCAAGATAATCAGGCGGATAGCTCGGCAGGCGGCGTTCGTATAGCTCTACATGATCGACGCTACAGCCTCGCTCGCGCAAGTTTTGCGTCAAAAGCTCCCGCCCGCCCACGCCGCGCAGGATCAGCGCGCGCTTGCCCGCAATCTGGCGCAGTTCTTCCAAGGCCAAGAGGCCCTCGCTGTCCATGCGCTCGCTGGGATAGAGCGCATCCAGCCCCTCTGCCTGCAATACCGCCGCCGTGCCCGAACCTACCGCCAGGTTGCAAAGATCCGCCGGATATTGCGGCCACCAGGTAAAGATCCGCTCCAGACCGAGGCGCGCCGCGTTGGGGCTGACGTAGACCACGAAGTCATAGCGATCAAGCTGCTTGAGCCGCTCCCACTCCTGTGCCTTGGGCTCCAGCGCCACGATGTCGAGCAGCGGCAGGCACAAAACCCGCGCGCCGCGCGCTTCGAGCGCCGCTTGCAGCGCCGCGGCCTGTTGCGCTGGCCGGGTAAGCCAGATCCGGCGGCCCGCGAGAGCGTCCATTTATAACGTCTCCATTTATAACGACTCCATTTATAACGCCTCAAGAATGCTGGAAGCGCCCTGGCGCAAGAGATCTTCGGCCAGCGCCTCGCCGAGTTCTTCGGCCAGGTGGGCCTTGCCGCTGATCTCCGCACGCAGAATACGCTCGCCATCGACGCTGCCGACCAGCCCGCGGAGGTGCAAGTTCTCGCCTTCGAGCCGCGCCAGCGCCGCAATCGGCACCTGGCAGCCGCCTTGCAAGCGCGCATTCATGGCGCGTTCGGCGCGCACGCAGAGCGCGGTGTTTTCATGGTGCAAAGGCTCCAGCAGCGCGCGCACCGCCGCGTCGTCAAGCCGGCATTCGATGCCCACCGCGCCCTGCCCGCCAGCGGGCAGGCTGATTTCGGGCGGCAGCAATTCCCGGATACGCTCGCTCAGCCCCAGGCGGATCAGGCCGGCGCCGGCCAGCATGATGGCGTCGTAATCGCCCGCATCCAGCTTGCTCAGGCGCGTGCCGACATTGCCGCGCAGGTCGCGGAT
>JAITMI010000341.1 GCA_031277435.1 Pseudomonadales bacterium | reverse complement strand
CTCGCTACCTGATCACGCAAATACACGGGTTCGCAGTCCTGCGGCCGCACGCGGACGCCGCTTTCATCCAGCACGCCAGCGATGCGCGCGATGGCGCCGGCGCGCGGATATTCATGCGGCAATCTCACGGCGCAACGCTCTCTCAGCGTGGCGGGGAAACGCTCCGCCAAGGCCAGGCCGCTGCCCACCGCCAGCAAAGGCCCGTGCACGGCAGCGATCTCAATGACTTCGGGCTTCGTGAGTTGCTCGATACCGATCAGGCACGGCGCGTTGCTTTCGTCATCCTGTTTGAACAGCGCCCAATAGACTTCGTCGATACGCGCGTCGATCACACTGAGGATGGCGCGACCTGATGCCGCTTCACGCGCCTGCAAGGCCAGCGCGGCCAAGGTCGAAACAGGAATTACCGGCAGATTCGCGGCGTAGGCGAGGCCCTGGGTTACGCCAGCGGCGATGCGCAGGCCAGTGAATGAACCGGGGCCACGGCCAAAGGCGATGGCGTCGAGCTGCTCGAAACGTAAATCGCGTTCCAGTAACAAGGCGCGCAGCATCGGCAACAATTCCTTGGCGTGCTGGCGTGGTATCACGGCGAAGCGTTCGTGCACGGCGCCGTCTTGCAAGAGCGCGCAGGAACAGGCGTCGGTGGAGGTATCGTGGGCAACAATGGTGGGCATACGTTAGATAAAAAAATCCCCCGAAGCGAACTTCGAGGGATTTTATAAGCCGATCAATGACGAGGTAAAGAGAAGCTCCCTCGCATCATGACTTTCGGCTGTTATTCCTTGACTGCTGCTTTTTTTCTGCCGGCCTTTTTCTTGGCTGGCGCCTTTTTGGCTGCTGCTTTTTTGGCTGGTGCCTTTTTTGCCGCGGCTTTTTTAGCTACCTTCTTTTTAGGAGCTTTTTTGGCTACGGTCTTTTTGGCTGCCGCCTTTTTCTTGGCGGGAGCCTTCTTGGCTACCTTTTTTTTGGCTACCTTCTTGGGAGCCGCTCCGGCTGCCATGGCGGCTTTTTTCTTGGCCACCTTCTTTTTGGCTGCCGCTTTCTTGGCTACCTTTTTCGCTGGAGCCTTTTTGGCGGCGGCTTTTTTGGCTGCTGCTTTTTTAGCAGGCGCCTTTTTGGCTACGGCTTTCTTGGCTACGGCTTTTTTAGGCGCCTTTTTCTTGGCGGCTTTCTTGGCTGTTGCTGGTTTTGCTGCTTTGGCTGCTTTTTTCATAGTAGCTATGTTTCCTCCGGCTTTATTTAGCGTTGCTGCTTTTTAGCCTTTCTGGCGGCGGGCAACTGTCTTCCTGCGAAACAGTCCAGCCTTGGTTGCTGCTTTTGTAACCGCCCGTCGAGCTTTGGTTTTGACTTTGGCTTCGAGCTTTTTGGCTCTTACCCGAGCGCGAACCGTGGCCTTCCTGGCTCTAGCTTTGGCCAGGGTAACCGCCTGCTTGGCGGCGGACTTGGCCTTGGCATTCGCTTTTTTCCTGGCTTTGGCGGCTTTGGCCGCCTCTTGTTTTATTTTGCGTGCCAGTTTTTTTGCATCTGACTTTTTACGTCTTTTCTCCCACAGTGCCTGGAAACGCTCTTGGGCTTTCTTCAAAGCCTGCTCCCTGCGTTTGAGCAAAGTTTCCTTATAAACGGCAACGGCCCGTTCCTGAAGCTGGATGGTCGCTCCCGCTGCTTCCGTGGAAATAGCATCAGCCAGCGCCTTACCCGCTTCCGCTTCCGCCTTCTTGGCGGCGCGTAGCTCAGCGGTGACTGCTTTGAGCGCCGCCCGTTGCTCCTTAAGGGCGGCGGTCCCCGATGTTTGCATCAGCTCTTCCGTCGAGTTTCTGACCTGTCTCTCCAAACGGGTCACCTGACGTTGAGCTTGCGCCAGAGTAGTTCTGGCATTCCTGACTTCCGGCATTGCCCGGCGGCCAGGTCCGTTTTTAATTGTCGTCGATGCTTTTTTCACCATGTGTCCAGAAGTGTTTCCACTTCCCCTGTTGTTAGCGTTTGATTCCACCAAAGGCATCCGCTTGATGCCTTGACGGTGCTACTGCACAGTGAACAACCGATTCTCTCGCTACTTCCTTCATGCCGGTGCTCTTGCTCCGTGTGCATGGCGTCGGTTTTCTTACTTCGACCTTCCTACCACTGCGATCTTCTGCCGACCTTCCTTTTTACCGCCCGCTTCGCCTTGTGAGACTGAAGCGGTGCCGCGATTGTTGCTGCCGCGTTTGCGTCGTGTGTTCCTGCGTGTCGTACTTCTTATTGCGTACTACTGATTTGAGCGTTGCTGGTTTCGTGCTTTTTTACTTCTTACTTTTCGTACTTCTTGTTGCGCTTCCCGTTGCGCTTCCTGCTCTTTGTACTGTTCGTACTGTTTGTACTTTGTACTCTTTGCACTGCTCGCGCCTCCATGCTTCACATCGTTCACCGCATCCTTCATTCATCGCATGTGATGCAGCGAGGCATTGACATACGAGAGATGACTACGATTGGCGCGCACCTTATCACACTCGTTTCAAAGTATTCAATACGCTAGTGAATTCAAAAATCATCCGTTGCGCGTTCCAAGCGTGTGCTGAGTTCATGCTTGATGGCGTCGATGTCGCCGACGCCACTGATGCTGATGAAACGCAGCGAGGGAACTTTCGTGGAATAGTCCTTGTAAAAGTCCACCAAGGGTTTGGTGTGCGCGTGATAAACCTCCAGACGTTTGCGCACGGTGGCTTCCTTGTCGTCTTCGCGCTGCGTCAGCGGCTCGCCGCTGATATCGTCTTTTCCAGGGTTTTTCGGCGGTTTGTTGTCGATGTGATAGATGCGGCCAGACCCTTGATGCACGCGGCGGCCACTGAGACGGCGCACGATCTCATCGTCGGGCACGTCGATTTCCAGCACGACGTCGATGTCGATGCCGGCGTCGATCAAGGCTTGCACTTGCGCGATGGTGCGCGGAAATCCGTCGAACAAAAAACCTTGCTCGCAGTCGCTCTGACGGATGCGATCCTTGATCAGCGCGATGATGATGTCGTCGGTCACCAAGGCGCCGCTGTCCATCACCGACTTCACTTGCTGCCCCAAAGGCGTGCCCGCCTTGACCGCGGCGCGCAGCATGTCGCCAGTGGAAATCTGCGGGATGCCGTACAGTTCCTTGAGGAATTCCGCCTGCGTTCCCTTGCCCGCGCCCGGCGCTCCCAGCAAAATGATTCTCATGAATTTTCTCTCCAGGCTCCGCTTTGCCCTTGCGCGCGGAGCGTTGCGTTGATGTTGCCCGCCGCCACTGACGCGGGGCAAGCGCCTACCTTACACGTTCGTTCTGGTTCGGCTCAAGCTGCTGGCCTTGGTGTTTTATTGCTCTTGCTCGCGTTTCACTTGCCGCCACCACTCATCAAGTTCGGCGGCGCCGCAGTCTCGCATATTTTTGCCAGCGGCGGCGCACAAGGCTTCCACCGCGCGCACGCGCCGCTCGAATTTGCGATTCGCCGCGCGCAGCGCGCTTTCCGCTTCACAATGCAAATGGCGGCCAAGATTCACCACGCTGAACAAGAGATCGCCGAATTCCTCGGCAATCTCCGCTTGCGCGCCGCGTGCGAGCGCGGCTTTGAGTTCGCTCAATTCTTCGTCGAGTTTGTGCATCACTTGCGCCGCGTCCGGCCAGTCGAGGCCATGACGGCTGGCGCGTTTTTGTAATTTCGCGGCGCGCAGCAAGGCGCCGAGTGCGAGCGGCACATCGGCGAGAATGCTGTGATCGTCTTGCGCGGCGCGGCGTTCATCGGCTTTGATGGCTTCCCATTGCTGGCTCACGCCATTGGCGTCGAGCGTGGGCTCGGCGCCGAAGCTGTCGAGCGTGGCGCGCGGAAATACGTGCGGATGCCGCCGCAATAATTTGCCGCTGATGAGTTGCGCGATGGCGTTGAAATCAAACAGCCCCGCTTCCTCGCCCAGGCGGGCGTAGAACACGACCTGGAACAAGAGGTCGCCCAATTCTTCCGGCAGATGTTGCAGATCGCCGCGCTCGATGCAGTCGAGCACTTCGTAGGTTTCTTCCAGCGTGTGCGGCGCGATGGTGGCGAAACTTTGCTGTAAATCCCAGGGGCAGCCGAGGCTGGGGTGACGCAGGCAGGCCATGATGCGCAAGAGTTCGTTCAGGGCTGCGGTGGCGGTGGTAGATTGCTCGTTCATGTATTCACCTGTTACGCGGCAAAAACAGCGCCATTGCTTCGACGTGGCTGGTGTGCGGAAACATGTCCATGGCGCCAGCGGCGGCCAGTGTATAACCGTGCTCGTGCAATACGGCGGCATCGCGCGCCAGCGTGGCGGGGTTGCAGGACACATAGACGATGCGCGCGGGCCGCGCCGCGATCAGCGCGGGCAACACTTCCAAGGCGCCCGAGCGCGGCGGATCGAGCAGCACTTTGTCGAAACCTTGTTGCAGCCAGGGATGCTGCGCTGGCGGCAGGCTCAAATCGGCGCACACGAACGCGGCATTGGTGATGCCATTGCGCGCGGCGTTTTCCTCACCGCGCCGCACCATCGCCGCGACGCCTTCGACGCCCAGCACTTCACGCGCGCGCCTCGCCAAAGGCAGCGTGAAATTGCCAAGGCCGCAGAATAAATCCAGCACCTTGTCCTGCGCTTGCGGGTCGAGCAGATGCAGCGCCTGATCCAGCATCAGGCGATTGATGCCAGCATTGACCTGGGTGAAATCGAGCGGATGGAAGGCCAGTTCCAGATTGTACGCGGGCAAGCGGTAGTACAGCCGTTCGGCGCCGCCCTGCGGATAGAGTTTGTGGACGCTGTCAGGGCCTTTGGGTTGCAGATAAATGCTGAGCCCCTGCGCCATGCCAAAGGCGATCAAGCGTTCAGTATCGCTTGCGGACAAAGGCTGTAGATGGCGCACGACCAGCGCGCCGTGTTCGCTGGTATCGGTGTCGCCGAGCGCGACTTCAATCTGCGGCACGCTTTCACGCGCGTGCATGGCGCCGGCCAGTTCCGACAGTTGCACGAGCAGCGTGCCTACGCGCGGATCAAGCACGGCGCAGCTTTGCATGTCGGTGATGAAATTGCCCTGCCGTTCACGAAAGCCCACCAGCACGCGCTGTTTTTTCGCCACGTAACGCAGCGCCAGGCGCGCTTTGCGGCGATAGCCCAGCACTTCGCCGCTCAGTACCGGCAAACGCTGATAGGCGGCGAGGCCGGTTTCGTGGCTGAGCCGTTCATGCAGCGCTTCATCCTTGAAACGCAACTGCGCGGCGCTGCTAAGATGCTGCAAGCTACAGCCGCCGCACTGCGTAAAATGCGGGCAAGGCGGCGTTACGCGATCGGCGGAGGCGCTGAGCACTTCCAAGGTATTCGCTTCGGCGTAACTGCCGCGCTGCGAACTGAGTTGCGCCAGCACCGTTTCGTGCGGCAAGGCGCCATCGACGAAAATCACCCGGCCTTCGTGATGCGCGATGCCGCGCCCTTCGTGGCTGAGCTTGTCGATGTGTAGCGTCAAGGGTTCGGCGCTGGGTTTGCCGCGGGGGGATTTGCGTCGCATGAAGAATGAATTGAATACTTATCGGCTGAACACGCCGGTGGAAAGATAACGGTCGCCGCGGTCACAAATGATGGCGACGATGACGGCATGTTCCAGCGTGCGCGCCAATTGCAGCGCGGCATGTACGGCGCCGCCGGAAGATACGCCACAGCAGATGCCTTCTTCGCGCGCCAAGGCTTGCATGGCGGCTTCGGCTTCAGTTTGGGTGATGTCGATGATGCGATCGACGCGCTCGGGTTCGAAGATGCGCGGCAGGTAGGCTGCCGGCCAGCGGCGGATGCCGGGGATTTTGCTGCCGTCCGCCGGTTGCAGGCCGATGATTTGAATCGCCCGGTTACATTCCTTGAGATAGCGCGATACGCCCATGATGGTGCCGGTGGTGCCCATGGAGCTGACGAAGTGGGTGATCTTGCCTTGCGTGTCGCGCCAGATTTCTGGGCCGGTGTGTTCGTAATGGGCGGCGTAGTTGTCGGGGTTGGCGAATTGATCGAGCACTTTGCCTTTGCCTTCGCGCTGCATTTTTTGCGCGAGATCGCGCGCGCCTTCCATGCCTTCGCTTTCGCTCACTTCGATCAGCGTGGCGCCGTAGGCGGTCATGGCGTCCTTGCGTTCCTGGGTGGAGTTGTTCGGCATGATGAGAATCAGGCGATAGCCTTTGATCGCCGCTACCATCGCCAGCGCGATGCCGGTGTTGCCGCTGGTGGCTTCGATCAGCGTGTCGCCGGGGCTGATTTCGCCGCGCAGTTCCGCTTTGCTGATCATGCTGAGCGCGGGGCGGTCCTTGACCGAGCCGGCGGGATTATTGCCTTCGAGTTTCACCAGCACGCTGGTGGTGGAACTGACGTTATAAGCCTGTGGCAAGCGCTGCAAACGCACCAGTGGCGTATTGCCGACAGTGGCTTCGATCGTTGGCCAAGCATTGGAGGGAGAATGCTGCATCGCGATACCTGCGCGGAGAAAGTTGGAATTTTATAGAAGCTGTTGCGAAATACCTAATGCGTTTCAGCTTCTGGGTTTCGCGCTGGCGGTAGCCATGTCGAGACACGCCGCAAGTACGTCCCTGTAGGCTCCTTCCGGCCATCCATGGCCTACAAGGGTCTCGCCACGGCTACCGCCAGCACAAAACCCT